>JBICIB010000086.1:0-16276 GCA_043101415.1 Planctomycetota bacterium JB042
CGTCGAGCCCGTCGTGCTGGAGCTCGAGCCGGCGGTCGCGTTCTCGGTCGTGGCGCAGGGGGTCGACCTCCCGCCGTTCCGGTTCGAGGTGCGCTTGAACGACACGCCCGTCGGATCGCTCGTCACGATCGAGTCGGGCGGCGAGTCTTGGGTCGACCGTGACGGGGACGGCGTCGTCGAGTCGTACGACGGGTCGTATCGGATGAAGTGGAACGGAGTCGACCCCGCGCCGGGCGACGTGGTGTCGATCACGGTCGCGGCGACGGCCCCGACGGGCGACGTGATCGCGCGCGACGCGGCCTCGATCGAAGGGCACCTCGAGACGTCGCTGACCGACTTCGTCGAAGGGCTCGGCACGGCGACCGAGCCGGCGATCCTCGCGGTGCTGACGCACGAGGCGGCGGTGACCGCGCAGTCGCTCCGGATCCTGCTCGACGGCGTCGACGTCAGCGCGCGGGTGAACGTCACCGGGCCGATCACCGTCGACGACCTCCCGTCGCCCGCCGACCCGACGTTCGTCCACTACCGTTTCCAGCAGTACGAGCTCGACCTCTCGCCGATCGCCCCCGCGGCCGGGAGCACGGTCCAGGTCGAGGTGACCGCGTACACGCCGGTCGGGCCGACGGCGTCGATGACGTCCGCCGCCGCCGTCGTGGCGGCCGGACTCGACCCGTGGCAGGAGTGGGCGGTCCGGCACTTCGTCGAGCGCCTGAAGCTGAAGAAGGAGGGCGGGAAGGTGAAGCTCGGGGACGGCGTCACCCCCTGCGAGGTGAAGGCCGCGATCGACCAGCTCCAGCAGAACCTCGACCCGGACCAGCCGGAGCACCCCGGGAACCCGCCGGCCGGTCCCGGCGAGCCGGAGAAGCCGACCGAGAAGTCGAAGGAGAAGTTCCCGGGCGGGCAGAAGTCGATCGCCGTCGGCACGATGAACGTCGTCGTCGCGGTCGGCGCCCTCGGGAAGAAGGCGACGGCGAACGGCAACGCGGATCTCATCGTCGCGGCCGGAGGGGACTCCTCGGGGAGCGGCAAGAACGGCGGCGATGCCACGGCCTCGAACAAGCAGTCCGGAGGGATGACGATCGCCGCCGGGGGCGACGGCGACTTCGCGAGCGCCGAGGCGGGGAACGGGAACGCGGCGGCCAAGGGGGACGGGACGGCGCTCGGCATGGGCGGCAGCTCCCATCCGTCGTCCTCGAGCACGCCGAAGAACCCGGGGTACGGCGACGCCCGCGCCGGGACCGACGACGGTCACGTGAGCGGCAGCAAGTCCGGCGGCGGCGGCGGCTACGTGATGGTCGGGGCGGCGGTCGCGTCCGGCACGCTCGACTGCTGATCGAGGGCCGTGCAGCGATCGGACCGAGACCCCGCCGACCGCGCCTCGGCGGGGTCTCTCGCGTCTCGGGAGCTCTCCCCTACGGCTGCACCGTCAGCGACATCGCGTTCGACGCGGAGTAGCCGGCAGGCGCGCAGACGTCGGGCCACGCGAACTGCAGGCACGCGCCGAGGCCGATCAGCGACGGGTTCGCGGGGAGGGGGAGCGGGACGCGCGCCACGCCGTCCGCGTCGCTGCCGACGGCGAGCTGCAGGAACGGCTGGGTCGTGTCGAAGTAGAGCGCCGCGCCCGAGCCGAAGACGGGGACCGCCACGCAGCCGACGCCGAGGAACAGGAGACCGGTCGCGCCGGCCGGCGCGTGGGTGAAAGTGAGGCCGAACGAGGCGTTCCCGATCCGCGGCATCCCCGTCACCCCGATCGCCAGCGGCCCGCCGCATCCGGCCGTCGACGCGCCGTGCTTCTCGGCGCCGGCGGGGAGGAGGTCGAGGCGGGTCAGGAACGCGTCCTGGTTCCCGTTGCGCGAGAGGTCGTACGCGCCCGACGTCGTCGGGAAGTCGTTCGACCGCGTTGACCCGGCGACCGTCGCCGCGCCGGTGGCGTCGAGATCGAGGAAGTGGTACGCGTAGTCGTACCCGAGGGTCCCGCCGAGGTACGTCGCGTACAGCAACTGGTCCGGGCCGCTCCGAGCGGGATCGAGACGCGCGACGTAGGCGTCGTACGGCCCCTCCGGTCCGGTCCCGCCGCCGAAGGACGCGTCGTACGTGCCGTCGGTCACCGGGAAGTCGGACGAGCTGACCGAACCGGCCACGGTCACCATCCCCGCGTCGACCGCGAGCGCGTTCACGCCCTCGTTGCACGTGCCGCCGAGGAACGTGGCGTACGCGACGCTGCTCCCGGTCGGGTCGAGGCGCGCGACGTACGCGTCGGTCGGCGTTGGGTCGGCGGCGGTGCACCCGCCGCCGTTGAACGTCGTGTCGTACGCCCCCGCGGTGACCGGGAAGTCGGCGGACTCCGTCCAGCCCCCGACGATCACCTCCCCGGCGGCGTCGACGGCGAGCGCGTTCAGGTTGTCGAAGCCGGAGCCGCCGAGGTACGTCGCCCAGACGACCTGGTCGAGCGCGGGGTCGATCCGGACCACGAAGCCGTCGTCGCCGCCGCCGCCGTGCGACGGGGCGAACGCGCCGGCCGTCGTCGGGAGATCGGTGGACGCCGTCGGGCCGGCGAGGATCACCGCGCCGCCCGGGAGGACCGCCAGGCCGCGCGCGAACTCGTTGTCCGACCCGCCGAAGTACGTCGCGTACAGGAGCTGCGCGGCGCCGGGGAGGCTCGGATCGAGGCGGGCCAGGAAGACGTCGCCGTTCGGGGACCCGCCGGCGAACGCGGACGCGTTCGTGGCCGGGAAGTCGGTCGACGCGGTCAGGCCCGCGACGGTGATCGCTCCCGCGGCGTCGACGGCGACGGGGATCGCGTGCTCGCGCCCGGTCCCGCCGAGGTACGTCGCGTACGTCAGCGCGCTCCCGGTCGCGTCGAGACGGGCGACGAACGCGTCGCGGTCGCCCCCCTTCGCGCCCTGGTACGCGCCGGGCGTGGTCGGGAAGTTCAGCGAGTCGGTCCGGCCGGCGACCACGACCTCGCCGGCCGCGCCGAGGGCGATCGAGTTCGGACGGTCGGTGCCGGTCCCGCCGAGGAAGGTCGACCAGACGAGCTGCGCCGCGCCGGAGAGGCTCGGGTCGAAGCGGGCGACGTAGGTGTCGGTGATGCCGAACTGGCTGTTGATCGTCGTGTCGAACGCCCCCGGCGTGGTCGGGAACGCGGCCGACGTCGTCTCGCCGGTGACGGTGACGAGGCCCGCGTCGTCCCGGGCGATCGCCCACGCGGAGTCGTTGCCGGAGGTGCCGAGGAACGTCGACCACTCGAGCCCCGGATCGATGACGAGCTCGAGCGACCGATCGAGCTCGCCGACCGCGAAGCCGTACCGCCGCTCGTCGATCAGGCGGAACCGGCACGCGACCGGCCGACGCTCGCCGGTCGGCCCGACCTGCCAGGTCACCGGGGCGCTCTGGCGGACGGTCCCGGCGGCCGTGTGCATCGCGAGCCCGCCGGACGGCTCGAGGGAGAGGCGCTCGAGCCCGTCGCACCGGATCACGACCTCGGACGGATCGGCGCCCGGCGCGAGGAGGACGTCGTACGCGAGCCGGCCGTCCCGCTCGCGCACCTCGAGATCGACGCCCGCTCGGACGCCGACGTAGCGCACCGAGGAGAACGCCGGCGCGCCCGCCACCCAGCGCCTCGGGTCGTCCCCGAGGTAGTAGGAGGTGCGAGAGGGGAGCCGGGATCGGCCCTCGAGCCGGACGTCGTCCGAGGCGCCCTCGAAGGTGAGGAAGACGTTTGCGCCGCCCGCGCGGCCCGCCGCGTCGACTCGCGGGCCGAGGGCGAGGCGGAGGCCGTCCTCGACCAGGAACGCCGTCGTCCCGGCGTGGCGCGCCGCATACCGGGCGCGAACGTCCCACTGTCCCCGATTCTCGACGAACGCGAGCGGAGGGGAGAGGGAGGAAGGCGGCGCGGGAACGGCCGCGGCGGAGAGGACGAGCAGGACGAGGGGACCGATCGGCATGAGAGGGACCTCCGTACTCACGAGCCCGGACCCGCCGAGGATGCGGACCCGAGGGGGAGACGGCGCCCTCCGGCCGAAGTTGCCGGGTGCTTCGCCCGAACGCCGCGATGCGCCCCCCTGGACGGCCTCGCGCCGGCGGTGGGGCGACCTCTCCGGCCGTCGCGCCGTCCGGCTCCGGCGGGGGCGGCGGGACGCCCCGCGAATCGACGACCCGACCGCCCGGGATCGGCCGCCGGCCGCGGGCGATCGTTCGCCCGGATCCCTCCAGGGGGGGCGGCGCGGCCACCCGCGTCTTCTATCATCGGGCCCATGACCTCCGTCCTCGTCACCGGCGCCTCCGGCTTCATCGGCGCGCACGTCTTCCGTCTCCTCGCCCGGGAGGGGCACGAGGTGACGGGGACGTGGCACGGCCACGAGGACCGCGTCCCGCCGGTCGACGAGGCGTCGGGCGAACTCCGATCGGTCCGGCTCGACCTCGAGGACGACGCGTCGATCGAGGCCGCGTTCCGGGCCGCGTGGCCGGAGGCGGTCGTCCACACCGCCGCCCTCTCCGAGCTGAAGGCGTGCGAGGTCGAGCCCGAGCGGGCGCGGCGCGTGAACGTCGAGGCGACCGCGAAGCTGGCGCGGCTCTGTCAGGCGTTCGGCGCGCGGCTCCTCTTCTGCTCGACCGATCAGGTGTTCGACGGGAGTCTCGGCGACCGGTCCGAGGAGGACGAGGCGAAGCCGATCCACACCTACGGGCAGACGAAGCTCGCGGCCGAGCGGGAGATCGCGCGGCTGCTGACCCACGCCACCTCGGTCCGGATCGCGCTCGTGTACGGCGACAGCCCGAGCGGCGACCGCTCCGCGTCCGAGAAGGTCGTGCGGGGTCTCCGCGTCGGGCCGCCGCCGCGGCTCTTCACCGACGAGCGACGCTCGCCGGTGCTCGTCGACGACGTCGCCCGCGTCCTCGTCGACCTCCTGGCGGAGCGCGACCTGCCGCTCGTCCACCTCGGCGGTCCGGACGCGGTGACGCGCTGGGAGTTCGGCGTCCGCGTGGCCCGGGCGTACGGCGCGGACGAGGGCGCGATCGAGGCGGTCCGGATGGCCGACCTCGACCTGATGCCGGCCCGCCCGGCCGACCTGACGCTCGACACGCGACGGCTCCGGGCGAACGTCCCGCGGCCGCCGCGTGGACTCGACGCGGCGCTCGCCGAGCTGGCCGGGCGGGCGCCGGAGGTGGCGGCGGGATGAGGACGGCGATCGTGGTCCTGTCGGGGGTCGCGGACCGTCCGGCCGCCCGGCTGAAGGAGAGGACTCCGCTCCAGGTCGCGCGGACCCCCGGGCTCGACGCCCTCGCGCGCGGCGGTCGCGTCGGCGCGGTCCGGACCTCTCCGGACGGCAGCCACGCCGGCTCGGACGTCGCGCTCCTGACCCTGCTCGGATACGACCCGCGCCGGTTCCCGCTCCGCCGGGGCCCGCTCGAGGCGGCGGGCGCCGGGATCGACGTCGGCCCGCAGGACCTCGCGCTGCGCGGGAACCTGGTCACGCTCCACGACGAGAGGATCGCGGACCTGACCGCCGGCCGGATCTCCACCGAGGAGGCGGCCGCCCTCCTGCACGAGCTCGCGGCGGAGATCCACGACGACGGCGTGCGGCTCCATCCGCTCCATCGGTACCGGTTCGTGATGGTGATCGAGGGCGGTCGCTCCCTTCGTCTCGAGACCGCGCCGCCGCACGCGGCGTTCGGGAAGGCGGTGCGGGAGGTCTACCCGAAGGGCGAGGACGCGGCGCGGTTCGAACGGATCCTCGACCGGTCGCGGAAGGTGCTCGCCGAGCACGAGATCAACCGCGTCCGGATCGACCTCGGAGAGAACCCGGCGAACTTCGTCTGGCTCTGGGGCGAGGGTGCGGAGGAGGAGCTGCCGTCGTTCGCCGATCGGTTCGGCCTCCGGGGGAGCTGCGTGGCGGGCGCCGCCCTGGCGAAGGGGATCGCCCGCCGGGCGGGGTTCGACGTCGTCGACGTGCCGGGAGCGAGCGGGGACCTCGACTCCGACCTGGCCGCGAAGGGGCGTGAGGCGGTCGCGCGGCTGGAGTCGCACGACCTCGTGTTCGTGCACGTCCAGGGCGCGAACGAGGCGTCGCACCTTCGCGACCCGATGCGCAAGGTCGAGGTGATCCAGGAGGCCGACCGAGAGGTGATCCGCCCGCTCGTCGCGGCGCTCGAGGGGGCGGAGGGCGGCTGGCGCCTCCTCGTCGCCTCCGACCACGTGACCGCGACGGAGAGCGACGAACTCGCGGCGGGGCTGGCGCCGTTCCTGATCGCCGGCTCGGAGATCGATCCGATCCGGGGCTACCCGTTCGACGAGGAGCACGCGGCGCGCTCGGACCTCCAGATCGACGAGGGCGCGTCGCTGATGTCGTTCTTCCTCGGGCGCAACCCGTCCGCCTGAAACGGGGAGGCGGGGCGATCAGGACGACGCCGGCGGTCCGTCCTCGCTCCGCGGCTTCGTCTCCTCCGCGCTCCCCTTCTCCTTCTCCTTCTCCTTCTCCTTGACGACGTCGACGGCCGGCGCGGTGCAGGCCGGCGGGGCGAGGTGCACCAGCACGCTCCCTTCGCGAGGAGACTTCGGGTCGAGGACGGTGAGCGGCGTGACCCGCCCCGAGTCCAGGAGCAGGAGCGGGATCGCGTCGTCTCCGTGCTGTTCGCGGAACGAGTCGAAGTCGAACCGCTCCGTGAGCGGCGTCGTCTTCAGGAGCCAACCGCGCGCCACGCGGTCGTTCAGGTCGCGATGGGTCCGACCTTCGCCGAACAGCAGCCGTCCGCGGAGTTCGTGGGCGAGCGCCGCGTCCCGCATCCCCTCGCGCGGCACGTCGGAGACGAGCTGGTAGAGGTCGGTCCGCGAGAAGACCTCGCGCATGTGCTGCGTCGCCAGCGAGTTCGCCTCGTCGTTCGGCGTCATCGCGAACAGCTTGCCGATCCCGCCGAGGCGCATCTCCTCGATCGCGTACTCGGCGAGGATGTTCCCGTGCCAGACCGGCAGCCCCTCCATCCGCGCGGCGGAGACCTTGCGGTAGTTGTTGTCGACCATCAGCACCGGAACCTCCTCCTCCTTGAGGAGCTTCCCGAGCGCGATCGAGAACGGGTGGCAGCCGAGGAGGAGGACGCCCTGGGGCTCCTTCTCGGCGAGGCCGAGCCGGCGCGCGAACGGGGCGGCGGTCAGGCCGTAGAGCGAGACGGTGCCGACGATGACCAGGAAGACGAGCGGGACGAGCTGGCGCGCCCCCTCGACCAGGATCCCCTCCTCCTCGAGCCGGAGCGCGAAGATCGAGGTGACCGCCGCGGCGACGATCCCGCGCGGCGCCATCCAGGCGACGAACGCCTTCTCCTTCCAGGTGAGGCGCGACGTGACGGTCGACGCGGCGACCGTGAGCGGCCGCGCGACGAGGATCAGCCCGAGGACGAACAGGACGCTCCCGAACGACAGGAGCTGCAGGTCGGCGACGCTGACCCGGGCGGCGAGGAGGATGAAGAGGCTCGAGATCAGGAGGACGCGGAGGTTCTCCTTGAACTCGACGATGTGCCGGACCGGGAACCAGCGCTGGTTCGCCAGCGCGAATCCCATGAGCGTGGCGGTCAGCAGGCCGGCCTCGTGGTGGAGCTGGTTCGACAGGACCGTCGCCCCGAGGACGAGCGCGAGCGCGAACGGGTTCTGGAGGTGGTCGGGGACGACGTGCTTCCGGAACGCCAGGACCATGAAGACCGACGCGACCGCGCCGACGACCAACCCGACCGCGAGGGTCTCGACCACGCCGAGGAGGATCGTGCCGGTCGCGCCCTCGACCAGGCCGGCCCGGATCGCGTCGAACACGAGGACGGCGAGGACGGCGCCGACCGGGTCGACCAGGATCCCCTCCCAGTTCAGGATCGGTCCGACGCGGCCCGCGGGGCGGACGTAGCGGAGCAGCGGCCCGACCACGGTCGGCCCGGTCACCGTCAGGATCGACCCGACGAGGAACGCGAGCTCCCAGTCGAGTCCGACCACGTAACGCGCCAGCAGCATCGCCACCGCGGCCGTCACCAGCACGCCGATGGTGACGAGCCGCAGCACCGTGGCGCCGACGTGTTTCAGTTCGCCGAGCCGGAGGGTCAGTCCCCCCTCGAACAGGATCACCGCCACCGAGAGGCTGACGACCGGGAAGAGGAGGTCCCCGAGGAGCGCGTCGGGCGACCACTCGGGCGACAGGAGGTTCCCGACCGCGAACCCGAAGACGAGCAGCAGCAGGATCGACGGCAGGCGGAGCTTCCACGCCAGCCACTGCGCGGAGATCCCGAGCAGCAGGACGCCGGCGAGGCCGAGGAGGATCCTCTCGGTCGCTTCCAAGGCTTCCTACCGGCGCGTGACGACGCCGAGGCCGGCGACGTCCTTCCTGACCATCTCGGCGTCGCCGGCGACGTCGACCCGGCCGACGCCGGCGAGCGACACCGCGACGGTCCGGTCGGCGAAGACCGCGATGTCGCCGGCGCCGCGCGAGTCGACGGTGACGTCCTGCGCGATCAGGTCGACGGTGTCGACGGTCCCCGCGCCGGCGAGCTCGACCTTGACCGACTCGGCCCGCCCGCTCGCCTCGACGTCCGCCGCCCCGCGCACGACGATCTCGAACGACGGGACGTCGATCCCGGTGACCGAGATCTCGGCCGCGCCCGCGCACTCGACCCGCGTGATCGCGGGGGCCCCCGCCGTGAAGACGAGCCCGATCTCCGGCGAGATCGACTCGGTCGGACGGATGACGAACTCGCCGTCGGTCACCGTCGTCTCGATCCGCGGGAGGAGGTTGTCGTCGCCGACGAGCGTGAGCGGGGTCGCCGGTCCGGTCGTCAGCTCGAGCGTCCCCGCGCCGTCGAGGCGGACCCGCGTGAACGAGCCGACCTCCCGCGTCTCGGTCGCCTCGACGCCGCTCCCCGCGAGCCCCTTCTCCTTGCCGTCGATCTTGATGTCGACGTTGCACGCCGCGAGCGCGGTCGCGAACGACAGCAGGAGGATCGATCTCGGCCTCATCGTCTCTCTCCGGGACGGTGTGCGTCGGACGGCGGGAGCGTACACGATCGGAGCGGCCGGCCGGAGGGCGGACGTGGTTCGTCCCTCTCTTCCGGGGCGGAACCCCGGGGGATACCATGGCCCCCGTCATGCGCCTCGACGTCGACGACATCCGGACCCGCCTCGAACCGCTCTTCGAGCGGCCGGAGATCGGGCTCGTCGTCCTGTTCGGTTCGAGGGCCCGCGGAACGGCCCATGGAGGGAGCGACGTCGACCTCGGCGTCCTCTCCGACGGTGAGGTCTTCCCCCTCGAGGGCGAGGTGATGCATCGACTCGGCACGGGGCGGGTCGATCTGGTCGATCTCCGGAGGGTGTCTCCGCTCCTGGCGATGGCCGTGGCGCGAGAGGGAATCCCGCTGTACGAGGATGCTCCGGGGCGGTTCGCCTCGTTCGCCGGCCTGGCGCTCCGGCGCTACAACGACACCGCGAGGTTTCGACGACTTCGCCATCGACGCCTGCGTGAGTACTTGAGGGATCGAGGTCTGGGCCCGGCGGCGGAAACGGGAACGCGATGAGTCCGGTCGACCGTGACATCGTGATTCGGAAGCTCGAGCGCATCGTCGAGAGTCTTCGCCTGCTGGAGCCGATGCGGGAGCTGTCGGTCGAGGAGTACGGGGCGGACGTCTACCGACGAAAGGCGATCGAGAGACTCCTGCAGGAAGTCGTCGAGTCCGCGGTCGACCTGAACGCCCACCTGCTGGTCGGGTCCGGCGAACCGGCTCCGGACGACCTGTTCACGAGCTTCCTCGCGATCGGGGATCTCGGAATCCTCGATCGAGACCTGGCCCGTTCCCTGGCGCCGTCCGCGGGCCTCCGGAACCGTCTGGTCCACGAGTACGACCGGATCGACGACTCGATCGTGCTCGCCGCGGTCCGGTCCGCCCTGGACCTCTTCCCCCGGTACGTCGCGAGCGTGGAGCGGTTCGCGGACGGATCGTAGTGCGCCTTCGCCCCTTCGGAGACCCCGTGACCGACGCCGCCGACCGCCTGACCGAGGACGAGGTGCTGAAGCTCCTCGCGATGATCGACCTCCTGTCCGGGAACGCGGCGAAGTTCGACGGGGACCGGACCGACACGGTGAGGAAGCGGCTGCTCCACGCGCTGCGGGACGCCCTGCGCGGGGGGGAGTGACCGGGTCGGACCCGCCGCCTCGTCCCCGGCGGCCGAGGCGGGGTTCCCCCGGCCGGGGGAGGGCGATGCGGAGGCCGTCCGGAAGGGACGATGCGCGCCCGATCCCTCGCCTTGATCGGGCCCCGGAATGCCATACTCTCGGGGTCCGTCCCCGACCTCGCCGCCCCGCGACCGCCTCCCAAGGATCTCCGTGTCCGACGCCCCGATCACGATCTCGCTCATCTCGCTCGGCTGCCCGAAGAACCTCGTCGACTCGGAGGTGTTGATCGGGCGGCTCTGGGACGGTCCGTTCGACATGAGCAGCGAGCCGGCGGGGTCGGACGTCGTCGTCGTGAACACCTGCGGCTTCATCGGCCCGGCGCGCGACGAGTCGATCGAGACGGTCGAGGAGATGCTCCGCCTGAAGGAGCGCGGCGACGTGAAGGGGGTGGTCGTGGCGGGGTGCCTCGTGGCCCGGCTCGGCGCCCCCCTGGCCGAGCGGCTCCCGGGCGTCGACGCCTTCCTCGACCTGTCGGACTATTCCGACGCGCCGGACGTCCTGCGGAGGATCGCGGGCCGGGCGTCGAGCCCGGGCCGGGCGGAGGCGGGGGCGATCTTCGCCGGCGGCGGGTCGAAGACCGCCGAGTCGGACCTCGGCCGCGGGATCCTCACCCTCCCTCACACCGCGTACCTCCGGATCTCCGAGGGGTGCGACCGGAAGTGTTCCTTCTGCGCCATCCCGCTGATCCGCGGCACCCAGCGGTCGAAGCCGCTCGAGGTCCTGGTGGAGGAGGCGGCGCAGCTCGCGGGGCTCGGCGTGCGCGAGCTCAGCCTCGTCGGCGAGGAGACGACCGCGTGGGGGAGCGACCTCGGCCACGCGTACGGGGAGGGGATCACCGAGCTGCTCGGAGCGCTCGACGACATCGAGGGGATCGATTGGATCCGCCTCCTCTACGCGCACCCCGGATCGTTCCGGCCGTCGCTGGTCGAGGCGATCCGCGACCTCGAGTCGGTCGCGAAGTACGTCGACATGCCGGTGCAGCACGGCGACGACGACGTGCTGAAGGCGATGAAGCGCGGGACGCCGGTCGAGCGGATCCGGGGGATCGTCCGCGACCTGCGGGACGCGGTGCCGTTCGTCACGCTCCGGACGACGATCCTCGTCGGCTTCCCCGGCGAGACCGAGGCGCGGTTCGAGAACCTCATGGCCTTCCTGGAGGAGGCGCGGTTCGAGCGGCTCGGCTGCTTCGTCTACTCCCGCGAGGAGGGGACGTCGTCGTACGGTCTCGAGGGGGCGGTCCCGACCGAGGTCGCCGAGGAGCGGCGCGATCGGGTGATGACGCTGCAGCAGCGGATCGCGCGCGAACGGAACGAGGCGCTCGTCGGGTACGAGCTCGACGTCATGGTCGACGTCGCGGGCGAGGGCGGGACGGCGCTCGGGCGGACCGAGGGGGACGCGCCGCAGATCGACTCCGCGGTCCACCTGACGGGCGAGGGCTTGTCGCCGGGTTCGATCGTGATCGGCCGGGTGACCGGGACGGCGGGGTACGACCTCGAGGCGACGGTCGCGTGACCCTGGCGAACAAGATCACCATGGGGCGGCTCGCCGCTTCGGTGGCGCTGTTCGTGCTGCTCGCGCGCATGCACGTGCGGGAGCCTCGGACCTCGATGCTCCTCGCGGCCGCCCTGCTGTTCATCCTGGTGGCCGCCACCGACGCCCTCGACGGCTACTTCGCGAGGAAGTACGGCGAGGTCTCCGACTTCGGCCGCATCGCCGATCCGGCGGTCGACAAGATCACGGTCGCGGGGACGCTCGTCTTCCTCTGCGCCATGCCGTGGGCGTGGCCGGTCCTGAAGCCGTGGATGGTCGTCGTGATCGTCGGGCGCGAGTTCCTGATCACCGGCTTGCGGGGGTTCGTCGAGTCGAAGGGGATCGATTTCAGCGCCGACGCCGGCGGGAAGCTGAAGATGATCGTGCAGTGCTGCGCGATCCCGATGGTGCTGCTCCATCAGCTCGTGGCCCAGGAGTGGCCCGAGCGGGCCGGCCTGGTCGACGCCGTCCGTTGGTTCACCGTCGGACTGGTCTGGGCCTCGGTGGTCCTGACGGTCTGGTCGGGCGGGGACTACGTGCGGAAGGCCGCGCGACGGTTGAGGGTCGCATGACGGCCGGGGGGACCGTCGGCGACCGGCTGATCCTGCTGCTCGCGACCGGGTTCGGGTCCGGCCGGTCCCGGTTCGCGCCGGGGACGGCGGGGACGGTCGTCGCCGCCGCCCTGGTGGTGGCGCTCGGGCGGTGGACCGCCCTCCCGGCGCAGTGGACGATCGGGGCGCTGGCGCGCGGGTCGACCCACGCCTGCCTCGCCATCGGCGCGCGGGCGGAGGCCCTCCTCGGCGCGAAGGACCCGGGCGCCTTCGTCCTCGACGAGTTCGCGGGCTTCTTCGTGGCGACCCTCACGCTGAGCTCGGCGTGGCCGTCGGTGACGGAGGTGTTCGTCGCGTTCCTGCTGTTCCGGCTGTTCGACGTGGCGAAGCCGACTCCGGCTCGTCAGTTGCAGAATCTCGGGGGCGGAGCCGGTATCGTGCTCGACGACCTGGCGGCCGGGGTCTACGCCCTGATGGGAGTCACGGTCTTCCGGCAGGTGACCGAGACTCCGCTCTAGGACTGTCCGTGGTCTGGAGGGTGGCCGATGGCCGCGAAGAAGCGTCGGGGCGACAGCACGATCATCGCGAAGCCGGGCGCCGGCCGCGACAAGATCTCGGCGACCCAGATCCTCTCCGCCGCCCAGGTCCGGGCCGCGAAGAAGGGCGGGGGGCGCGCCGGCGACTCGTCGGTGATCATGACCTCGCGGATCCGCCGGTCCGGGCTGTCGATCTCGGTCAAGTTCGCGCTCGCCATCAGCACCGCCATCGCGATCTTCATGGCGCTGTTCGGCGTCGTGGTGCTGAACAACGTCAAGGGGTCGCTCAACGAGGAGATCGACGCGGCGGGGATCCTCGCCGCCCGGGTGCTCGCCACGCACGAGCTGTTCACGTGGGACGAGTTCCACGGGGCGTTCACGGGGACGTCGTACGCCCGGTGGGAGCAGGAGATCGCGAGCGGCGACCGGAAGGTGCCGCGGGACGCGCTGACCGACGACGAGTGGGCCCGCGTCCAGGAGCGCCGCGAGTCGAACCGCGCGCTGCTCGACCGGCTGATCGAGTCGGACGGCCGCATCCTCGACGCCGTGATCTTCAACGTCGATCGGACGCGCATCATCCGGGTGGCGTCGGGGCGCCCGAAGCTCGACTTCGCCGGGAGCCGCGTCTACGAGAAGTCCGGCGTCGACGTCGAGTACGGGACGTTCGACACCCCGGGCGGCGAGGCGCTGGCGGCGCGGTCGTTCGTGGCGCCGATCCTCGGCCAGCACGGCGACCTCCAGGGGAAGGCGACGGTCGTCCTGTCGGAGGAGTCGATCCAGAACGAGCTGGCGAAGGTCCGGATGCAGGTGTTGGTGCTCGCCCTCGTCTTCATCGCGCTCGGCGTCGGCGTGTCGTTCATCATGGGGACGCAGATCACGTCGCCGATCTCGCAGCTCACCCGCGACGTCGAGGTGATCGCGAAGGGGCACCTCGACCACCGCCCGCGCGTCACCACCAAGGACGAGATCGGCGTGCTGGCGAAGACGATCGACGCGATGGGGCGGTCGCTCGAGGAGGCGCAGGGAGCGCAGTTCGAGCACGAGAAGCAGAAGCACCAGCTCCAGATCGCGCTCGAGATCCAGTCGAACCTCTTCCCCGAGAAGCTGCCGTCGCTCGAGACGTGCGAGGTCGAGGCGCACTACCACCCGGGGCCGGAGGTCGGGGGCGACTACTACGACGCGTTCCTCCTCCCGGACGGCCGGCTCGCGGTGATGGTGGCGTCGGCGTCCGGAACCGGGATCCCCGCGGCGATGGTCACGACGATGGCGCGCTCGTTCACCGCGGCGGTCGCCGAGCGCGAGGACTCGGGTCCGGCGATCCTGAAGAGCGTGAACCGCCTCCTTTCGCCCGACCTCCGGCGCGGGATGTACGTCACCGCGGTCCTCCTGATCGTCGATCCGAAGTCCGGGAAGGTCGAGATCTCGAACGCCGGCCACAACGCGGTCATCCACTACAAGGCGGAGAGCAAGGCGGTCGAGCCGATCCACGCCGACGGCATCGCGCTCGGCTTCGACAAGGGGCCGGTCTTCGACCGGTCGCTGATGCCGAAGGAGGTCCAGCTCGAGCCGGGCGACCGCGTCGTCCTCTGCACCCCGGGCGTCTACTCGGTGCAGAACCACGAAGGGGTCGAGCTCGGCGAGCAGAACTTCTATCGGCTCTGTGCCCGCGAGGGGGGGAAGAGCTCGTCCGCGTTCGTGAACCTGATGGCGGACACGCTGGAGAAGTACGCGGAGGCCGGCGCGATCGAGTCGGACATCACGTTCGTCACCGTGAAGCGGCTGGTCTGACGTGCGGATCGAGGAGTTCCAGCGCCGGATCGAGGCGATCTACTTCGCGAAGGACTCCGCGCGGGGCCTCGAGGGGACGTTCATGTGGTTCGCCGAGGAGGTCGGCGAGCTG
This sequence comes from Planctomycetota bacterium JB042, assembly GCA_043101415.1. Taxonomy (GTDB): domain Bacteria; phylum Planctomycetota; class B15-G4; order B15-G4; family JADJEK01; genus JAUIEL01. Next base: position 14,714 of record JBICIB010000086.1, read on the forward strand.
TCGCGCGCGCTCCGCCGCAAGGACGACGACGAGCTGAAGGGAGAGTTCGCCGACGTGCTCGCCTGGCTCTCGACGCTCGCCTCGATCGCGGGGATCGACCTCGAGGCGGCCGCCGCGGCGAAGTACGGCGAGGGGTGCCCGCGGTGCCGGGAGACCCCGTGCGCGTGCGCCGAGCCGGTGAGGCCGGAGTAGCGCGCGCTCCGTCGGCCGCGGGCGTCGGCCGAGCGAGATCCGAGAAACTCTCCGAAACATGGCGGGCGGCGCGGGCGTCGTCGTTCCCGACTCGGGAGCGCGATCCGCTCCGAGGCCAACATGTGCGCTCCCCCGACCCGCCCCCTCCGATCCCCCTCGTTGACGGTCCTCCGTCGAGCCGGTTCAATGCGTGGCGTCGATCGAGAACGGAGGGGGGCGCGGGAGATCCGCGCGTCGGGGGGGATGAGCGACGACCTGACGCGGTTGTTGGGGCAGGCCCGTGACGGGGACGGGGCGGCCCGGGACCGGGTGGTCACGATCGTCTACGCCCAGTTGAAGCGGATCGCCGCCGCGAAGGTCCGCCGGCAGCCCGACGGCGTGTCGGTCCAGGCGACCGAGCTCGTCCACGAGGCGTACGGCAAGCTGTTTCGCGACGGCGCCCCCGACGTGAAGGATCGCGGCCATTTCTTCGCGCTCGCCGCCGGCGCGATGCACCAGGTCCTCGTCGATCGTGGCCGCGCCCGGCGACGCGACAAGCGAAAGGCGCCCGGCGAACGCGAGCCGCTCGACGACCTCGTCGACGCGTACGAGCGGAGCGTCCACGACCTCCTGGGGTGGGACGAGGCGCTCGCGGCCCTCGAGGACGACGACCCGAGGATGGCCGCGGCGGTCCGGCTCCGACTGATCCTGCAGCTCACCGAGGAGGAGATCGCGCGGACCGTCGACATCCCGCTCCGCTCGCTCCAGCGCCGGTGGCCGGTGGTGCGGCGCCGCCTGAGGAGGCACCTCGGATGACCGGCGCGCGCTGGGAGCGGGTCGCGTCGATCGTCGAGCGCGCGTTGGAACTCCCGCCCGCCGAGCGGGAGGCGTTCGTCGTTCGCGAGTGCGCGGGGGACGCCGCGCTGCGGGCCGAGGTCGACGCGCTCCTCGCCACCGAACCCGAGGCCGGCTTCATGGAGCCTCCGGACGTCGAGGCGGTCCTCTCCGGGGCGGAGACGCCCGGTCGCCGGATCGCCGAGTTCGAGCTGATCCGCCCGCTCGGTCGAGGCGGGTTCGGGACGGTCCATCTCGCGCGGGACACGGCGCTCGGCCGCCTCGTCGCGGTCAAGGTGCTCTCGGCGGCGTCGTCCTTCTCGGAGTCGGACGTCGCGCGGTTCCGCCGGGAGGCCCGGGCGGCCGCGCGCCTCCGTCACCCGGGCATCGTCCGCGTCCACCGCGCCGACGAGGTCGACGGGGTGCACTTCATCGCGATGGAGCACGTCGAGGGGCCGACGCTCGCGGCCGCGCTGGGGGAGCGCGGCGGTGAGGGGTCGGTCCTGCGGCGCGATCGGAACGGCCTGCCGGCTCCGGCGGCCGTCGCCGAGCTGGTCG
>JBICIB010000087.1:0-6385 GCA_043101415.1 Planctomycetota bacterium JB042
TCGTGGCCGGCAAGCACTACCCGAAGGACGGCGAGGTGATCGATCCGCTGCTCGGGGACGCCCTCGCCCAGATGGGGACCGACCTGCGGCCCGACCCGGTGGTCTACGGCTTCGTCATGTTCTCGAAGCGGATCACCCCGGCGCGCGTCGCCCAGCTCGAGGAGCTGGGCGTGCGGAACCTCGGGTTCCACCCGCACCACAACCTCCGCGCCGCCATCCCGGTCGACGCGATCGCGCTGATCGCCAACCTCGACTTCGTCCGGTGGGTCGGCGTCGCGCGCGACTGGCAGAAGGTGCACCCGGCCCTCTCGAACGAGTACGCGAAGTGGGACGCCACCGAGAAGGTCGCGGTCTTCGTGAACGTGTTCGAGGACGACCGGTGCGACGCCTCCACGTTCGAGCCGCTCGGCGGGGCCGAGCTGGTCGACCCCGAGCTCGGCGTCCGCCCCGGCCCCGCGATCGACGGGGCGGGGAGCTGGGCTTCCAACGGATGGCAGCAGCAGAAGCTCGAGCAGCTCGGCGTCACGCCGAAGGAGTTCCTGCCGGGCGTCAACGCGTTCCGCGCCGACATCACGTACGACACGATGCAGGCGCTGCTGAAGCTCGACTTCGTCCAGTTCGTCGAGCTCGAGCCGGTCGACGAGCTGAACCACGACGAGTCGGTCCCGATGATCGCGTCCGACTACGTCCGCGGCTTCCTCGACGGCGGCGACTCCCACAAGGCGATCGTCGGCGAGATCGACTCCGGCGTCGACACGAGCCACTCGGCCCTGAACCACGTCTTCGGCGTCGGCTGGGACTTCTCGACCAACAGCACCGGTTCGTTCACCGACAACTGCGCGCACGGCACGCACGTCGCCGGGACGATCTTCGGCCTCCCGCCGTCGGGTCAGGCCGGCTGGACGGGCAACGCGCCCGGCGTCGGCGGCGCGAACGACCTCCGCGTCCGCATGGTGAAGTACCTCGACTTCGTCTCCTCGACCGGCAACTGCTCGGGCTCGAGCTCGTCGCACTCGTCGCTCTACGACGTCCTGAAGGGCGACTACAACGACGGGGCGGTCACGTCCGGCCAGCCGCACGTGATCAACAACTCGTGGGGCTCCTCCTCCAACGGCACGCCGTGGGTCGGCACCGAGGCGAACGCCCGGACGCTCGACGACTACGTCTTCGGCAACGATCAGGTGTACGTCTTCTCCGCCGGCAACGACGGCGACCAGGGGAACGGCACCGGCACGATCGGCCTCCCCGCCGTGGCGAAGAACGCCCTGACCGTCGGCAGCGTCGTCGACTTCGTCGACGCGAACAGCGGCCCGCCGGGCTCGCTCGCCGACTCCTCCAGCCGGGGTCCCTGCGGCGACAACCGCTGGAAGCCGAACGTCGTCGCGCCGGGCCGCTGGATCCGCTCCGCGCTCGCCGGGACGTCGAACAGCTACACCGACCTCTCCGGGACCAGCATGGCCGCCCCGCACGTGACGGGCGTGGTCGCGCAGCTCGTCGACGGCGGCCCGACCTTCAAGTACAACCCGGCGAAGACCGCGGCGGTGCTGATGGCGACGGCCACGCAGAAGAACGAGACCCTCATCACCACCGAGGGTTCGTCCCACCTCGACGACTACGGCGTCGGCCGCGTGAACGCGACCTTCGCCCAGTACGCGACCAACGACTCGACCTACACGTCGTGGTCGTTCACCAAGTCGTCGAGCGGCTACTCGTTCGGCGACTTCACGGTGCCGAGCGGGACGAACCGGTTGGTCGTGGTCATGCACTACGTCGAGCCGGCCGCGAGCTCGGGCGCGTCGAAGGCGCTCCGGAACGACTTCAACCTCTACATCGACCGCGACCCCGTCGACACCGCGAACGGCAACACCGGCGAGTACACCGCCCAGCAGTCGTCGGTCGACAACACCGAGGTCCGCATGATCGACAACCCGATCAGCGGGCCGTGGCGGTGGAAGGTCTGGCCGCAGTCGGCGACGCAGTCGGTGAAGATGTCGGTCGTCGTCCGCTTCGTCCACGACACGCCGCACGCGAACGGCACGCTGACCCTCAGCGCGTCCGACTCGTACGTCCAGCCGAACGAGGAGGTCGACGTCACCGCGTCGTTCTTCAACCCGGACGTCGTCGCGTCGGCGGTCTACCTCGAGACGTCGGCGACCTCGACGCCGGTCTTCGTCGACACGACGACGACCCTGCTCGACGGGATCGTGACCGACCTCTCGACGAACCAGACCGGCGGTCAGAGCGTCCTGCTCGGCGACATCACCGACTCGCGGACGCGCTCGGCGACCTGGACGCTCCGGTGGGGGGCCGAGGGGGCGCACCAGTTCGGCGTCACGTCGAGCTCGGACAACACCGACTCGGAGACGGCTTCGGTCACGGTGATCGTCGACGGGACCGACCCGACGCAGGCGTCGGGCCTGAACTCCTCGACCCACACTCCGAACGTCTGGAGCAACGACCCGAACATCTCGTACCAGTGGAACCCGGCGACCGACGCGCTCTCCGGCCTCTCCGGCTACAGCGTGCTGACGTCGTCCGGCAGCTCGTCGCTCCCGAACACGTCGCAGAACATCGGCGCGGTGACGACGTACAACAGCACGCTCGGCACCTCGTCGAGCGGGCGGTACTTCAACCTCCGCAGCGTCGACAACGCCGGCAACTGGGACAACACCGCGGCCTCGACCGGTCCGTACCTGATCGACACGATCGATCCGACGGAGCCGGCGAACCTCGTGTCGTCGACCCACACGCCGGGGGTCTGGTCGAACAGCTCGGCGATCGGGTTCAAGTGGAACCCGGCCACCGACTCGCACTCCGGGCTCGCGGGGTACGACTTCAACCTCAGCGGGAACGCCACGGCGGTCCCGGGGACCACCCTCGACCTCGGGACGGTCACGACCTACTCGACGTCGGTCTCCTCGACCTCGAGCGGCTGGTACTTCTCGCTCCGGTCCGGCGACGTCGCCGGCAACTGGGACGACACCGCCGCGCAGGTCGGTCCGTACCTCGTCGACTCCGTGGCGCCGAGCGCGGTGACCGGTCTCACCTCGACCGATCACTCGACCGGCGTCTGGTCGAACGACACGTCGCTGGCGATGGCCTGGGGGCCGTCGTTCGACGCGCACTCGGGTCTCGCGGGCTACGACACCGTCGTCGACCACAACCCGGGGACCGTGCCGAGCGGCTCGATCGACACCGGGGCGGGCGCGACGGCGAAGGTGGTCGGAGTCGGCTCCTCGGCGACGCCGTGGTACTTCCACATCCGTCCGCGGGACAACGCGACGAACTGGGGCGGGACGGTCCACGCCGGCCCGTACCTGATCGACGGTGTCGCGCCGGCCGGACCGTCCGGGCTCTCCTCGTCGACGCACACGGCGGGGGTCTGGTCGACCCAGACATCCGTGACCGTGAACTGGAACGCGGCGACCGACTCCGCGTCGGGTCTCGCGGGCTACGACACGGTGTTCGACCAGTCCCCGACGACCGTGCCGAACGGCGCGATCGACGCGGGGCCGGCCGCGACCTCGAAGTCGACGGCGCTCGGCGCGTCGTCCAACGCGTACTGGTTCCACGTCCGGGCCCGCGACAACGCGGGGAACTGGGGGGCGGCCCAGCACTTCGGTCCGATCCTCATCGACCCGATCGTCCCGACCGGTCCGACGAACCTGGTCTCCAGCACCCACCTCGTCGGCGCGCTGTCGAACAGCCTGCCGTTCAAGGTGACGTGGACTCCGGCCACCGACGCGCACTCCGGCCTCGCCGGGTACGCGACGGTGATCGACGAGAGCGCCACGACCGTGCCGAACGGGACGCTCGACCTGAGCGCGGGCGCCTCGGGGATCAGCACCGCGTTCCCGACGCCGACGACGACGAAGGAGTACTGGCTGCACGTCCGGGCCCGTGACAACGCCGGGAACTGGGGGGCGGCGAAGCACATCGGCCCGTTCGTGATCGGCGTCTGCAACAACGCGGGCTCGAACTCGACGTACGGGACCGGCAAGCCGGGGACGAACGGGATCCCGCAGCTCGTGCCGCAGGACACGCCGACGCTCGGAGAGAGCTCGACGGTCCTGATCACGAACGCGTTCCCGGGCTCGCTCCCCATCCTGATCCTCGGGGTCGCTCCCACGAACATCCCGTGGGACGGCGGCACGCTCCTGGCGTCGCTGAACCTGATGATCAGCCTGCCGGTGCCGATCCAGGCGAACGGGACCCTGCCGCTGACCGGCGTCCTGCCGCCGGACGCGTCGACCTGCGGCGTCACCCTGTACCACCAGGTCCTCATCCCCGATCCGGGGGCGACCGGGTTCTACGGGCTGGCGATGACGCCGGGGCTGGCGCGGACCTTCGGGTCGTGACCTGAACGAGGTTCCGAACCCCCGCCCCCCCGGGGGTTCCGGGCCCCGCTCCGTCCCGCGTTCGCGCGGTCGGGGCGGGGCCCTCCTCGTCTCGCGCCGGGCGGACAGCCCGCGCGCCTTGGAGCGGGAACGCGCGCGCACCGAGTGGGAAGAGGGGTGGGGCGACGCCGCAGGCGCACGAGGTCCCCGGTCTTCCGGCCGCGTGGGATTCTCCATCGGAGGGTCGTCGTGCGCAGAGTCGAGCCCGCCTTCCCGCCCGCGGACCGGCCTCGGACGACGCCGCCACGGAACGGCGATTGCACCACCTCCTGGCGTTGGTGTCCCCAATCCCAATCACGTCGGAGGAGTCGAATCGTGTCCCTGAGCCCCCACCTCGTTCCCTTGTTCGCGAGCCTCGCGGTCGCCTTCTGCGGGTCGCTCTCCGCCCAGGACTGGGCCTCGGAGGAGCGGCCGCTCGACCTGTCGGAGGAGCTGCCGTCCGGTGCGGACCCGGGCGGCGCCGCCTTCAAGGGGAAGATCCTGCGTCTCACGAAGACGTCCGGCGGTCTTCGCGACGGACGCCTCGTCGTCGTCTATGCCGACGCGAACCACGACGAGATCGTCTGGGCCCCGCGCTCGCTCGACCACCTCCCGCGCGACGTCTTCGCCCGCACGTCGGACGACGAGGGGAAGACGTGGTCCGACCCGGTCAATCTCTCGAACTCGGCCGGCTCGTTCTCCGCGTCCACCGACTGGGACGGGGACGGAGTGGACGAGACGTACTGGGGCGACTGCTCGAAGGCGAACGTCTTCAGCGTCGGCGACAGCGTCGTCGTGAGCTGGGTCAGCAAGTACGCCCCGGAGCCCGGATGGACGTTCGGGACCTCCGGCGCGAGCAGCCTGCAAGGGACGATCTCGTACCCGGACCTCGACGTCTACCCGAACACGCGCGTCGTCCCGTACGCGGCGGTTTGGTGCGCGATCTCGAACGACGGCGGCACGACGTGGGCCTACGGCGACGTCGCCACGCAGAACCCTCCGCTGCAGCTCTCGTACGGCAACCGCGACGCGATCCAGGACGTCCATCGAGGGACGAGCGGTCGCTGGGTGATGACCTGGCAGGAGGACCCGGAAGGGCTCCAGCCCGGCGACGCCGAGGGGCCCGGCCTCGGTGCGAGCGGCGCGAAGGGAAGCAAGGGGACCGACGTCTGGTACACGTACACCGCCGACATCGTCAACGACCCGCTGGCGATCCTCGCCAACCGGACGCCGCTGACGAACCACAGCACGTACGACGCGACCCAGGTCCACTTCCCGCTGGTCGGACAGGCGGGGACCGTCGAGAACCACGCGTCGACCCGCGCGAACCTCTTCCTGATGAAGGACGGGGCGATCTTCAGGGCGCTCGTGGCGTACGAGGAGACGAAGGGGATCCAGGACGTCCTCGAGGGGAAGACGGTGAACTACCACTCCTTCCCGTTCGACCAGCCGGTCCAGAACGGTCCGGACACGGCCCGCTCCGGCGCGCCGGGGACGACGCTGACGGACCTCCTCGAGAACTCGCGCCGCGTCCGGTTCGTGGCCCAGCCGCCGAGCGGCGTCGACCCGGCGATCTGCATCTTCTGGAAGCAGGGGCTCGAGGCCCAGGGCGCGCCGTCCGACATCCTGCTGAAGACGTCGCTCACGCTCGACGAGGCCGCCGTGGACGCGGCGCCGATCCTGAACGTGAGCGCGAACACCCCGGCCGCGACCCCCCTCGATCTGGCGAACCCGACGATGCTCGACCCGTTCGAGGACGCGCGGGCGCACCGCGCGTACATGCGAGGGTCGTTCGTGATGGTCGGCTTCACCTACACGCCGAACCAGGCGCTCGCCCGATACACGAATCTCGAGAACTACGACTTCTGGGTCCGCCGCTCGTTCGACGGCGGCGCGACGTGGGCCGCGCCGCGGAACCTCTCGAACCTCCCGAAGGACCTCGCCTGCCGCGAGCCGCGGGTCGTCGGACCGGCGAAGACCGGAACCCAGGACGACGGGGCGATCCTGGT
>JBICIB010000088.1:0-3605 GCA_043101415.1 Planctomycetota bacterium JB042
CCGGGCCCGGCGAAGGGTAAGATCTACCTCGAATGATCGACTCTAGACCGCCGAGGCGAACGAGGGTCGGGGCGGCGGAGCCGGGCGAGGCTCTGCCGCCCTCCTCGCGTCTCGGCGGACGGCGCGCGTCGCGCCGACTTCCTCCGGCGGCTGCTATCCTCTCGGTCCCCTCGGAGGTCCCATGTCGCCCTACCGCTCGTCGCTCCTCGCCCTTCCGCTCTTCGTCGCCGGCTGCGCCGAGTCGACCCTCGCTCCCGTCGACCCGCCGGCGCTCGGGGCTCCCGCCGAGGCGTCGGTCCTCGAGAACGACCTGAACGAGGGGTTCCGCTCCCCCGACCTGAAGGTGGACGAGTTCGTCGAGCGGTTCGAGGGGGAGTCGCGCGAGGTCTTCCGGGAGCGGTCGCGGATCCTCGAGGTGCTCGCGCTCCGGCCCGGGCTCGACGTCGCCGACGTCGGCGCGGGGACGGGGCTGTTCACGCTGCCGATGGCCCGCGCGGTCGGCCCGGACGGCGTCGTCCACGCGGTCGAGATCGCGCCGAACTTCATCGCCCACGTCGAGGAACGCGCCGCCGCCGAGGGGCTCTCGAACGTCCGGACGGTCCTGTGCACCGAGTCGGACGCGCGGCTCGAGGCCGGGTCGGTCGACCTCGTCTTCGTCTGCGACACCTACCACCACTTCGCGTACCCGGCGTCGACGCTCGGGAGCCTGCGACGCGCGCTCCGGCCGGGCGGTCGCCTGGTGGTCGTCGACTTCGAGCGGATCCCCGGCGTGAGCCGCGAGTGGCTGCTCGACCACGTGAGGGCCGGGAAGGAAGTCTTCCGCGCCGAGATCGAGGCGGCCGGCTTCCGGTTCGACGAGGAGGTCGAGATCGCCGGCCTCGAGGAGAACTACTGCCTGACGTTCACGCGTCCGTGACCGGGTCGTCGGGCGCGTCGTCGCCCGCGGACGGGAGTTCGAGGAGCGGGCCCGCGGGCGACGGCCGGTAGAGGAGCGCGACCCGGCCGACGAGGCCGGCGAGGGCGGAACCCGTCGCCTCGGCCAGCATCGCCGCGTCCGCCTTCCGGTCCCGCCCGGCGTGGAGCCGCACCTTCAGCAGCTCGGTCCGATCGAGCGCGGCGAGGACCTCCGCCCGGGCGGTCTCGGTCACCCCTTCCCCGCCGAGCCGGACGGTCGGTTTCATCGTCTGCGCGCGGCTCCTGAGCCACCGCCGCTGGGCTCCCGTCAGTTCGATCATGGCCCGAGGCTATATTCGCACGCCCCAGGAGGTGCCATGCTTTCTCTCTCGACCCCGCTCCCGATCGTGTTCGCGCTCGTGTTCGCTCCCGCCGAGGAGCAGCCGGAGGAACGGTCCGACCTCGAGTCGACGATCGACTCCCTCGCCGCGCCGCTGCTCGAGGAGCAGGCGCTCGGGCTCGTGCTCGGCGTCCGGACGCCGCAGGCGCGCGTGGTCCGCGGCTTCGGCCGGGTGGCGTTCGACGACCAGCGCGTCCCCGACGGCGACACCGTGTTCGAGATCGGCTCGGTGACGAAGGTCTTCACCGGGCTCCTGCTCGCCGACGCGATCGAACGGGGCCGGGCCTCCCTCGACGACCCGATCGAGCGCCACGTCCCGGAGGGGGTCGACGTCTGCGACGACGAGGGGCCGGTGACGCTCCGCCACCTCGTGACCCACACGTCCGGCCTCCCCCGCATGCCCGAGAACTTCGTGCCCCGCTCGCTCGCGGAGCCGTACGCCGACTACGACGCGGCGGCGCTGCACGCGTACCTCGCCGACTTCGTGCTCGAGAACGAGCCCGGATCGACGTACGCGTACAGCAACCTCGGGTCGGGGCTGCTCGGGGAACTGATGGGCCGCGCGCACGGCGCGGCCGGCTACGAGGAGGCGCTGCGCGAGCGGATCTTCGTCCCCCTCGGGCTGGAGGACACGACGATCACGCTCGACGAACGGCTCGGCGCGCGGTTCGCGGACGCGGCGGTCTCGAACACCGAGGCCGCGCACGCGTGGGAGTTCGACGCGCTCGCCGGGTGCGGCGCGATCCGGTCGACCGTGAACGACCTGCTGCGGTTCGGTGAGGCGCAGCTCGAGACCGAGGGGCCGCTCGCGGCCTCGATCGCGCGCTCCCACGAGCGGCTGTTCGACGGCCGGCCGCCGGTGGCGTACGGCTGGCACCTCTCCGCCGACGGGAAGTCGATCTGGCACAACGGACAGACCGGCGGCTTCCACGGCTGGCTCTCCGTGAACCTCGAGACGGGCGTGGTGGTCGCCGCCCTCTCGAACGGCGGCGCCGGCCACCGGGTCGACGGCGTGGCGCAGCAGGTGGCGGCCGCCGCGGGGGGCTGACGCCGCGGGGGGCTCCTCGAGCGCCGGCGGTCCGACGGAGGGTAGGATCGGAGGAATGCCCAGGCCCACCTCCCTCCGCGCCCGGCTCGTCCTGGCGGCCGTCGCGACCGTCGTCTCGTTGCTGGTCGCCGCGGTCGCGTATCGCCGGCTGGCGGCGCCGCCGGTCGACAGCGTCGCGGTGGTCGACAACCGCTCCCGCCTCGACGAGCTCCTCCGCGGGCGGTCGATCGACCCCTCCCGGCTGGCGCCGAGGCCGCTCGACGACGAGCGCGCCGACGTCGTGCGCGAACCGCTCTCGCTGAACACGGCGCGGGTCTTCTTCACGCAGGCCGGCGTGAACCGCCCGTTCAACCAGGACTTCTACTACGCGCGCGCGCCGAACCTCGAGTTCCGGGTCGAGTGGCCGGAGCATCCGGACGGCGCGTACGTCGTGAGGACGAACTCGCTCGGCATGCGCGAGGACGAGGAGGTCTTCCCGATCCGTCCCGACCTGCGCGTGATCGTGACCGGCGACTCGCACACCGACGGCGTCTGCTCGAACGACGAGTCGTTCCCCGCGAGGCTCGAGCACCTGCTCGCGGCGCGGGCTCCGGACCGGCACGTCGAGGTGCTGAACGCGGCCGCGGGAGGGTACAGCTTCTACAACTACCTCGGCGTGTTCGAGCACTACCGCTACCTCGAACCGCACGTCTTCGTCATGGCCGTCTACGGCGGGAACGACTTCTCCGCCATGGTCGGCCTGCAGCGGTACTTCCACCACCGCCCGCCGCCGCATCGACGTGAACCGGGGATCGCGCAGCTCGTGGGGGACGACGCCGCGCCGCGCGGGATCGGCGCGCAGGAGCTCGGGCAGGCCTGCCACTTCGCCGACAACCCGGAGGACGTCGCGATCGCGGTCGAGACGGCGACGAGGATCACGCGCGAGCTCGACCGGCTCGGCCGGAAGTCGGGGATCCGGGCGATCGTCGTCTACGTCCCGCCGCCGTTCCGCGGCCAGCCGCACCGGTTCGTCGAGGAGACGCGGACGATGCTCGCCCGGGTCGGTCTCGACGAGGAAGAGCTGGCGGTGAGCGACCGGATCGCCGACGCCTGGCTCGCCGCGGTCCGCGAGTCCGACGTCCCGGTCCTCGACCTCCGCCCGATGTTCCGGAGCGCGGAGGAGTGCCTCTACTTCCGGCGCGACTCCCACATCGACCTCCTCGCCCACGAGCGGATCGCGGACGCGCTCCTGCCGATCGTCGAGTCGGTCCTCGAGGCGCCGTG
>JBICIB010000089.1:0-2625 GCA_043101415.1 Planctomycetota bacterium JB042
ATGCGGTGGATCGGGACCTCGTTCTTCCCGGGGAACAGGACCGCGCGCTCGGCGAGGAGCACGTGGACGACCCGCCCCCAACGCCCCTCCCCCTCGACGACGAGCTCGCCGGCCACGCGCCCCCCGTCGCGGCGCGCCGTCAGCGCCAGCGACAGCGGCGCCGGGCGCCGCAACGCCTCGACCACGAGCCCACGCGTGTACTCGTACAGCTCCTCCCGCTGTTCCTTCCGCGCGCGCGCCGGAGCGGTCGCCTCGCCGTCGACGCGGAACTCCAGCCGCGACACGCCGAGCTGAGCCGCGCGGGCGAACGCGAGGTCGTTCACCAGCGGCTCGAGCTCCGGGGCGGGGAGGTGGTACGAGAGGAGGACCGCGTGCTCGGGCGGGAAGTGCGACTCGAGCCCCTCGAACGCCAGCTCGCCGGCGAGCGTCCCGCGGGTGTGCGCGTTGGTGAACAGCTCGACCAAGGCGACCCGATTCGTCGGATCGTCGCCGGGGCGGTACTTCGACGCCGTTCCGAAGCTCAGCACCTTCCCGGCGATCCGCCGCTCGATCGTCTCGACCGACATCCGCGCGTCGCCGCCGAGCCGCGCCTGCACCCGCTCGAGCCCCTCGAGCGCGGCCGGCCCGCTCTCCGGCACGATGACCGCCTGGACGTAGCGCGAGAACGCGCGACGGTCGCGTCCCTGCCGTTCGTAGACCCGCCCGAGGTCGAGGTTCACCATGCCGTCCTCCGGCAGCCCGAACGCCGCCGACAGGAGGTGCTTCCACGCCCGACGCTCCTCCCCCTCCTCGAGCAGGACGTGCCCGAGCCGCGCGTGGATGCGGTGCACCGCGTTCGGGTCGCGGTCGTCGCGCCCCGACTCGACCCCGATCTCTCCGAGCGGCACCACCGCCTCGCGCGCCCCCGCCTCGGCCAGCTCCTGCATCAGGTCGTCGGCGGCCGTCGCGCGGAGGTCCTCGGGGTACGCCTCGACGACCCACCGGAGGGTCCGGCCGAGCTCCTCCTCCTCCGCCCCTTCGTCGAGCTGCAGGTCGAGCAGGAGGCGCGCCGCGTCGATCGCCAGCCGCGACCCCGGATGCTCCTCGAGGTAGCGCTTCAGCGGCTCGGCCTCCTCCTCGGCGCGGGCCCGGAAGAACGCGAGGTCCGCCTCGGGGAACGACGGCGGGGCGGTCTCGGTCAGGAGCGCGCGGCGGTGGACCCGGTCGATCTCGACGCGGAAGTGACGGAGGAGGTTCAGGCCGATCGTCCCCGCGACGCCGTCGGGATGGACGCGAGGGACCGTCTCCGGACGGAACGCCACGTACCGGGCCAGGTCGACGCCGGCGACCTCGAGCGGGCCGACGTCGCCCGCCGGCCGGTCGAATCGCGCGCAGAACGACGGATCGAGGATCGTGTCGAACGTCGACGTCGTCAGCGCCATCGCGGCCGGCTCGCCCGCCGCGTCCCGGACCGGGACCCAGGCGAGGCCGTCGACCAGAGTCAGGGGGACGACCGTCGCGTCCTCGGGCGGCTCGGGCGCGGGCTCGGACGTGTCCCCGGGGGGCGCGAGCGTCATCCGTTCGTTCGCGAGGTCGAGGATCACGCGGTGGCCGCGCAGGAGGTCGGCGCCGAGCGACCCGACGACGGCGTCCTCGCCGAGCTCCTTCGAGTGGTACTTCGTGAACCGCTCGTACACCTCCTCCGGACCGTGTTCGCGGCGTTCGACGACGAGTTCGCGGCCCGGGAGGTGGATCGTGATCGGGCGGGTCGTGCCGTCGTCGCCCTCGGCGCGCAGAGGACCGGCGGCGCGGTTGTGCAGCCGCAGTCCGCACGCGGTGTCGAGCTCGACGAACAGGTGGGCCGGGATGCGCCGCGCCGACGTCGACAGGTCGCAGAAGACGACCAGCTTCTCGGCGACGATCCGGACCGGGAACGTCGTGGATCCGTCGGCGTCCTCGGCCCCGTTCGCCGCCCCGCCCAGGAAGAGCGCGAGCGCCGCGGCCGCCGGGACGGGAAGGCCGAGTCCGCGTCGGCAGGTCACTCGATCTCGTCCTCCGGAGGGGAGGCGAGGCCGAGGACCTCTCCGAACGCCCAGGTCGACGCCCGCAGCTCGACCGCGATCGCCCGTCGCTCCGGGACGCGCACGGCGACCGGATGGAATCCCTCGCTGCAGCTTCCGCCGAAGACCGCGTGCTCGATCTCCTCGCCGCTGCCGTCCTCCTTCACCACGAACTCGGGCGACGCGCCGAACGGACGGAAGTCGACGTACTCCTCGCCCGCCGCGCCGAAGTACCGGACGTCGTCCGGGTGGAACGCGACCCGGTCGCCGGAGCGGTGGTACCGGAACTCGGCCCGGACCGGACTCCCCCACTCCACCCGGGTCACGTCGTCGGCGGCGACCGTGAACGTCCGCGACCGGCCGGGGCGCACGCGCACGCGGTCGGTGCCGCGGCCGAGCGTCGCGCTCTCCAGCACGTAGACGCCGACCGGCACGCGGAGCCCGCCGGCCTCTCCCGCCACGTCGAACGACCGCCGCCCGCTCGTGCTCCGGACGACGCCCGACAGCAGCCGCACCTTCGAGTCGAGCCCGGACGTCAGGTCGAGCCGTCCGGACCGCCCCAGGAACGGCGTCACCTCCATCGCCG
>JBICIB010000090.1:0-5032 GCA_043101415.1 Planctomycetota bacterium JB042
GCCGCCTGGCGGTCCGGGAGGTCGAGCTCGCCGCGGAGCTTCTTCCAGCGGGCGAACGCCTGGTCGGTCCGGACCGCGCGGATCGGCACCCAGAACCGACGGTGCTCGTCCTGATCGGACGGCGACGTCGAGCGGGACTCGGCGGAGTTCGGGATCTGCGACACGACCAGCCGCTGCTGGAGCTCGGACAGGCCGAGCACGAACAGGTCGACGATCATCGAGGCGACGTAGTCGGGCTCGCGCTCGCCGGGCCGCGATCGGGAGGCGACGGCGGCCTGGTTCATGCGCGCGGCGCGGCTCCGCTCCTCGTTGCGCGCCCGCACCAGGCGGAACTTCGCGAGGTAGAACTCCGACAGCCGGAACCGTCGGCCCGCCCGCATGCGCTCGGCGCCGGCCTCGAGCGTCTCGAGGAGGTTGGAGCGGACGTGGCTCCAGATCGACGGGTGCGCCAGCTCGAGCTCGATCGCCGTGGCGGGGTCGCTCAGGTTCGAGATGAACTGCTCGCCGACGACGAAGAGCCAGCTCGAGATGAAGTCGATGACCCTGCCGCTGCGATAGCGGGCGAGGGACGCCGCCTCCGCGACGCGATTGACGGTCTCCTCGATCGTCCGGTCCGGCGTCTGCCGGGAGCGGAGGTTCACGATGAAGTCGGCGGCCTTCTCACGGCGGTCGCCGGTGTGGGCATCGTCGCGGGCGACAGCCGAGACCGCGTCGATCATCTCGTCGAGCGCTCGTCGCACGTGGGCACGCAGGCCCTCGTGATCGCTCGTACGGACGATCTCGCGCATCATCCGGACCCCGATCAGGCGGTTGCCCGAGCGGAGCGCGGAGAGGCTCTCAGTGTCCGCTGCCCTGAACGGGTGTGGGCTGATCATAGATCGAAAGCAAGGCCGCGGAGCTGATGTTGCCCAGCGCCAAGATCGCCAAGGGGGTGTTCGGGATGAGGTTCCAACCGATCGAGTACGAACCCGTCTTCGGGTTGGGGTTCGACGCGTCGGTTCCGTCTTCTTCGGAGACGTGCTCGGTCTCCTGGTCGCCGCCGGAGCTCGCCGAGGAGCCGCCGGCTCCGGACGGGTTCATGTCCTGGGCGGTCAGTGCGTCCTCGTCACTCTCGCCCTCCGTCGAGGGTTCCTCGACGGACTCCTCGCCGACCGGCGGGGACTGGAGCGGGAGCGGTTCCGAGAGGAGGAACGACTCGGTGAGCGGGTCGAGGAGGAGGATCCGGAAGTCGACGATCGAGTTCTGGAGCTCTTCGAGCGTAACCCCCTCGGGGAGAACGCCGTCCAATCCGGTGAACGTCCCGCTCGGATCGACCGGCAGCGGGAGGAACATGGTGGAGGTGCCGTCCCACGACTCGTCGTCCGTCGGTTCGGCGTTCGTCCGATTGGTGATGAGGACGGCCGGGACGAGGCCGTCGGGGACCGTGAAGCGCAGGGAGAACGCGTCGCCGGGGGCCCCGGGCCTCAGGAACTGGTACTCGATCGGATCGGGATCTTGAGCCAGGGTCGGAGTGGCCAGACCCAGGCTCAGTGCTCCCGCCGCGAGCGCCAGCATTCGTCCACGGCCCGCGCGCGGCGACCCGAGCGAGGCGAGGCCCCGCCAGAGTCGGCGTCGGTCGAGGAAGGAAAGGGCAGGATTGAGCACTTGTGTCCTCCGCCTGACCGGGACATCGGTCCGAGCCGGGCGCTGTCGACGTTGTCTTTCGCGAGGGCTGAAGGCGGAGTCCGTGCGCGATCCAGGTCGATCGTGCCGGCGCCATCTCCATCCCGTGGAGCCCTCTTCGACATGCTTCCAACTCCGCTCCCGTTTTTCTGACTCTTTTGTGGAAAAACGGTGAGTATCCAATTCGTGGAGCATGCGAGTCCGCCCACCGCTTGACGGGAGGGGATCCGGTGCGCGTGATGACCGCCATGAGCCGCTGCTACGCGGAAGTCGCCCTCAACCTGCCGCTCGACCGCCTCTTCACGTACGCGGTTCCCGAGCCCCTCCGGCCCCGGATGTCGCCCGGGATGCGGGTCCTCGTGCCGTTCGGGAGCCGGGAGATCGGCGGGACCTGCGTCCGGGTCGTCCCCGAAGATCCCGGGTTTCCGTGCAAGCCGGTCACCGGCCTGGTCGAGGAGAGTCCGCTCTTCAGCGCGGCGATGCTGCGTCTGGCGGGTTGGATCGCCCGCCGATACGGCTCCTCGATGGGGGAGGCGCTCGACGCGGCGCTCCCGTTCGCGGTCCGCAGCGGGGGGCGGCGGCGGCGGGTGCTCGTGGCGGCGCTCGCGATTCCCGAGGCCGGGGTCGAGAAGGCGGTCGAGGAGCTGGAGGAGCGATTCGCGAAGCAGGCGCGCGCCCTCCGGATCCTCGCCGATGCCGGCGAGGACCTGGAGGTCCGCGAGCTCTGCCGGCGCGCGAAGGTCGGAGAGTCGCCGGTCCGGACCCTGGCGAAGAAGGGGATCGTCCGCCTCTCGCGCCAGGAGCAGGAGCGCGACCCGCTCTTCGCGCTGAAGGTCGAGCGCGAGCCGGGGAAGCCGTTGATCCCCGCGCAGCAGCGCGCGGTCGACGCGATCGTCGCCTCGATCGAGGCCCGGCGGTCGGACGCCTACCTTTTGTTCGGCGTCACCGGGAGCGGCAAGACCGAGGTGTACCTCCGGGCCCTCGAGGAGACGGTCCGGTCCGGTCGGCAGGCGATCGTCCTGGTGCCGGAGATCGCGCTCACCCCGCAGACCGTCGCGCGGTTCCGCAGCCGGTTCGACCGGGTGGCGGTCCTCCACTCGCACCTCACCGACGTCGAGCGCCAGGAGCAGTGGCGCGCGATCCAGCGGGGGGAGGCGGACGTCGTGATCGGGGCGCGCTCGGCGATCTTCGCCCCGGTCCCGAGGCTCGGGATCGTGGTGGTCGACGAAGCGCACGAATCGACGTTCAAGCAGCAGAACGTCCCCCGGTACGACGCGCGGGAGGCGGCGCGCGCGCGGGCCCGGTTCGAGCGGGCGGTCCTGGTGCTCGGATCGGCCACGCCGTCGCTCGAGTCGTTCCACCGGTCCCGGAACGGCCGGCTGCGGCGGCTCGACCTCCCGGAGCGCGTGGCCGGCGGGACGTTCCCCGAGACGATCGTCGCCGACCTGACCCAGACCGTCCCGGTCCCCGGAAAGGCGCGGTTCCTGACCGATCGCCTGCGCGTGGCGGTGGTCCAGGCCGTCGCGCGACGCGAACAGGTGATCCTGTTCCTGAACCGGCGGGGCTACGCCACGGCGGCGATCTGCAAGGCGTGCGGGGGCGCGATCGAATGCGAGAACTGCTCGATCGTGCTCGTCTACCACCGGCGGATCCGCCGCATCGTCTGCCACTACTGCGGGTTCGAGAGGCGACTGCCGGACCGCTGCGCGTCGTGCGAGGGGTCGTTCCGACTCGGCGGGTTCGGGACCGAGCGGATCGAGGAGGAGATCGCCCACGCGGTCCCCGAGGCGCGGGTGGCCCGGATGGACTCCGACACCATGAAGAAGCGGGGCGCGCACGAGGAGGTCCTGTCCGCGTTCCGGGCCGGGCGCATCGACGTGCTGGTCGGGACCCAGATGATCGCGAAGGGGCTCGACTTCCCGAACGTCACGCTGGTCGGGATCGTCTCCGCCGACCAGTCGCTGAACCTCCCCGACTACCGCGCCGCCGAGCGGACGTTCGGCCTGGTCGCGCAGGTCGCCGGGCGAGCGGGGCGGTCCGAGAAGGGGGGCGTCGTGATCGTCCAGACCCGCGAACCGGACCACTTCGCCATCCGGTTGGCGCTCCGCCACGACTACGAACGGTTCGCCGAGATCGAGATGCAGACGCGCATGCGGGACGGCTACCCGCCGTTCGGCCACCTCGCGCGCATCGTGGTGCAGGGGCCCGAGGAGGCGGAGGCGGGGCGGATCGCCCAGGAGCTGCGCGACCAGCTCGGCGAGTGGATCGTCGACGACGACACGGCGCTCCTCGGTCCGGCCCCGTGCCCGATCGCCATGATCAACGGGCAGGCGCGCTTCCACATCGTCTGCAAGGCGCTGCGGCGCTCCGGCATCCGCCGGTTCGTCCAGGTCGTGCGGGGCCGGCCGCGGCCGAAGGGGAAGCTGCGGCTGCTGCTCGACGTCGACCCGATCTCGATGCTCTGAGGGAGACGAAGGGAAGGAAACGATGGAGAGGGCCGTTCCCGACCGAGGCGCGCGCGTGGCGTTCGCTCGACTCGACACGCCGTACGGGACGATGCAGATCGTCGCGGGACCGGACGGTCTGCTCCGCATCGACCTCCCCGGACGACCGTTCGCCGACCCGGCGCGGGTGGCGGCGGACGCGGGGTACCCGCCGGAGGTGCGGGAGGAGGGGCCGGAGGTCGTCCGCGCGCGTCGACAGCTCGAAGAGGCGTTCGCCGGCCGGCGGCGCCGATTCGACCTGCCGCTCGATCCGCGCGGCACTCCGTTCGATCGCGAGGTCTGGGCGGCCGTGGCGGACGTGCCGCACGGCGAGGTCGCGACGTACGGCGACATCGCCCGGACGGTCGGCCGACCGACGGCGTTCCGGGCCGTCGGCGCGGCGAACGGACGGAATCCGCTGCCGATCGTGATCCCGTGTCACCGGATCGTCGGGGCGGGCGGACGGCTCACCGGCTACGGCGGCGGGCTCGCGCTCAAGGAGGCGCTGCTCGAGGCGGAGGGGGTGCGGGTGCGGTCCGGGAGGGTGACGACCGCGTGACGACGGCGACGGGCGTTCAGGCCTCGACGAGACCTTCGCGGATGGCGTAGCGCGCGAGCTCGACCCGGTCGTGGATGTCGAGCTTCGCCATCAGGTTCTGCACGTGCCCCTCGATCGTCTTCAGGCTGCGGCCGAGCATCTCGGCGATCTTCTTCTTCGAGAGCCCTTGGGCGAGGTACCGCAGCACCTCGAGTTCGCGCGCGGTCAGCGAGCCGGTGCGCGTCTTCGTCGCGCCCAGCCCGACGCCGTCGGGTCCGGCGATGATCCGTCCCGCGACCTCGTCGGAGAAGAAGACGCGGCCGGCCGCGACGCGCCGGATCGCCTCGAG
>JBICIB010000091.1:0-4614 GCA_043101415.1 Planctomycetota bacterium JB042
TTCGGAGCCCTCTACTTCGCCGAGGGCGCGCCGATCGGATACCTGTGGGTCGCCGTCGCGACGCGGATGCGCGCCGCCGACCTCCCGACCGAGTCGATCGGGAGGTTCCTCGCGCTGATCGCGCTCCCGTGGGCGTTCAAGTTCCTCTGGGCGCCGGCGGTCGACGCGCTCCGGACCGATCGGTTCTCGTTCCGCGGCTGGGCGATCGCGGCCCAGGCCGTGATGGCGGCGACGCTCGTGCCGCTGACGTGGCTCGACCTCGTCGCCGACTTCGAACTCGTGGTCGCGTGCCTCCTCGTCCACGCCGCGGCGGCGGCGACGCAGGACGTGGCGATCGACGCCCTCGCGATCGCGACCGTCCCGGACGAGGAACGCGGGCGGCTGAACGGCGCGATGCAGCTCGGGATGATCCTCGGGCGCGCCCTCTTCGGGGGCGGGGCGCTGGTCGCCGGGGCGCGGCTCGGGGACGACGCGCCGGTGACGCTCGCGCTGGTGCTGGTCCTCGTCGTCGCCGCGACCCTCCTCGCCGTCGCGGTCCCCGCCGGGGCCGCGCCGCCGGACGCGCCGCCGAGCCTGCGCGCGGCCCACCGGGTCGTGGTCCGGCTCCTCTCCAGCCGGCGGACGTGGTGGGGCCTCGCGTTCGCCGCGCTCGCCGGCGCCGGGTTCGAGGCGGTCGGGGCGATGACCGGCGCGGCGCTGATCGACGCGGGGGCGACCGAGGAGCAGGCGGGCGCGTTCGAGGTGCCGCGGCTCGCCGCGATGGCGATCGGCGCCCTCCTCGGCGGCGCGCTCGCGGACCGCCGCGGGAGCGCCCGCGCCGCCTCCTCCCTGCTCGTCCTCCTGACCGCCGCGATCCTCGGGCTCGCGGGCCTCGACGTCGCCGGCGCCGCACCCGTCGCCTGGCTCGTGGCGCTGACCGCGGTCTACCTCGCGATCGGAGCGTTCACCGCGGCGTCGTACGCGCTGTTCATGCACCTCGCCGAACGACGGTTCGCCGCGACGCAGTTCAGCGCGTGGATGGGCGGAACGAACCTCTGCGAGTCGTGGGCGGCGCTGACGGCGGGGAGCCTGGCCGGCGCCCTCGGGTACGGGCGGACGTTCGCCGTCCTCGCCCTCGCCGCGCTCCCCGCGCTCCTCGTCGTGCGACGACTCCGCGCCTTCGACCGGTCCGCGTGACGAGGGTCTCCGCCCGCTGCATCGCGTCGTCGAGAAGCTCCGTATCCCCCTCCGTCCGCGACGGACCCGACCACCGCCGGTCGGACCGCGCGCCCCTTTCGACGACGCGAGGTGGTCATGCATCCGATCCAGAAGGCGAAGCTCGCGTTCGGCGCGGCCGCCGCGCTCTCCCTCCTCCTCTCGGTGACGCTCTGGTTCCTGGTCGACAAGGAACAGGGCCTGTTCGTCGGCCTCTGGGTCCCCTCGATCCTCGCCCTCGGGGCGTTCATGATCGCGGGGATCTCCGACCGGTCGGACGCGGAGGCCTCGTGATGCCGGAACTCCTCCTGTTCCTGATCGGGCTCGTCTACTCCGGCATCGCCGGCGCCGGCGCGCTGTTCGTGCTCAAGGCCCGTTCGAGCGTACGACGGACGAACGAACCGACCGCGGCCCCGCGCTCCGAACGATCTGCGGCGGCCCCCTCCTCCTGACGTCGCGGCTCACGCGCCGGACGCCTCCCGGCGGGCCAGCAGCTCCCGGCGCTTCAGCAGCTTCTTCTGGTACCGCCCCTGCACGAGGTCGGTCAGGACCAGCACCGCGAGGACGAAGTAGAACGTCGCCTTCGTCATCGGCGTGATCTCGTGCCCGAAGAACGACAGGTGGGCGAGATGCCCTCCCTCGGAGATCAGCATCACTCCGACGAGGAGGAGGATGAAGAGCCCGAGCACCTCGTACATCCGGTTCTTCTGCAGGAACGACGACACCCGGTCGGCGAGCCAGATCATCAGGAGGCCGCCGATCACGATCGCCGTCGCCATGACCCAGAAGACGTCGGTCAGCGCCATCGCGCTGAGGATCGAGTCGAACGAGAAGACGAGGTTCATCAGGACGATCCAGAAGACGATCTTCGCCACCGACGCCGCCTCCTGCTCCGCCTCCTCCGCCTCGGTGTCGAGGGTGATCATGTGGAACACCTCCTTCACCGCCGTGTAGAGGATGAACGCCCCGCCGGCGAGGACGATCAGCGCGTGGAGGTTGAACGAGCCGTGGACGGCGTGCGTGTCGATCGCGAACATCGGCTCCTGGAACGCGTCGACGAGCCGGACCAGCACGAAGAGGAGCACGATCCGGAGCACGATCGCCAGCCCGATGCCGAGCCTCCGCACCCTCGCCCGCTCCGACTTCGGCGCCCGCTTCGACTCGAGCGAGATGTAGAGGAGGTTGTCGAAGCCGAGCACCGCCTGCAGCAGCACCAGCATCCCGAGCGTCAGGATGTTCTCGATCATGGAAGAAGCCGCCGTCCGTCTCGCCTTCGGTTCGGAGCGCGAAGGTAGAGGGATCGGCGGCCCGGAGCCACCGTCGGCCGGAACTCCGTCGTCCCGCGGCGAGCGGCGCTCGCCGACGGCCGGCCGGGACGCCGCTCACTCGATCGTGAGGAGCAGTCCGTTCGTCGTGGAGTAGCCGCCCGCGCCCTGCGGGTCGGCGACCATCGCCTGGAGGGTCATCGAGAGGGTGGTCGGGAAGTGGATCGGGAGCGGCGCCGGGATGTGGATCGATCCGCTCGGCGGCACGGGGAGCGTCTCGACGTACGGCAGGACGGGGCCGATCACGAGCGGGCAGCCGCCGCCCAGCGGGAGGGTGTCCTGCCCGGTCCCGAACAGCAGGAACGCCGTCGAGCCGCCGAGCATCTGGTCGAACTCGAGCGTGACGAAACCGCCCGCCGCGAGGCAGCCGGGGAGGCCGAGGCTCGGCACGAGGCCGCCCGTCCCCGGGCACGCGCCGCCGATCGACTGGACGTCCCCGCAGAACGGCGTGATGACGTGCGCCGAGCCGGAGTCGACCCCCGCGGTGTCGTCGTACGGCGACCCGACGATCACGTCCGGCCGGCCGTCGAGGTTGACGTCGCCCGCGTCGGAGACCGCGAACCCGAAGTTCGAGCTCGCCGCGCCGGAGAGGCTCACGAGGACCGACCCGTCGGCGCCCGAATGGATGTGGGCCCGGCCGCCCTGGGACCCGGTCCACGGCGCGCCCGCGAGGACGTCCGGGACGCCGTCGCCGTCGACGTCGTCCGCGCGCGACACCGCCCAGCCGAGGCGCCCCTGGCCCGACCCGTTGATCTGCCGCAACAGCGAGTACGTCTGGCCCGAGAAGATCCGGACCATCCCGCTGTCCGGGCCGAGGTTGTCGTCGAGCGGGGCGCCGACCGCGATGTCGCTCCGTCCGTCGCCGTCGACGTCGCCGACGCCGGCGACCGAGTGCCCGAAGAAGTCGCCGGTCGAGTCGCCGTCGAAGTGGTGCAGGAGCGCGCCGGTCAGCCCGGAGTAGAGCCGCGCCGCGCCGGTGTCGGCCGTGACGCCGGAGTAGTGGAGGAGGCCGGCGACGATGTCCGGCGCCCCGTCTCCGTCGCAGTCCCCGGCCGAGTCGACCGACCAGCCGAGGTAGTCGTCCTGCTTGTCGCCGGTGAGGTAGTGGAGCTGGCTCCCGTCCTGGCCGGAGAAGACGAAGACGGCGCCGGAGTACAGTCCGTTCGGGTGGTCGCGCCAGGTGCCGACCAACACGTCGGCGAACCCGTCCAGGTTCAGGTCCCCGGCGTTCGCGACCGCGTGCCCGAACTCGGTGTTCGGGTGGAGGCCGCCCCAGGTGTAGAGCGTCGCTCCGGTCGCGCCCGAGAAGACGGTGGCCGAACCGTTGTTGAACTGGAGGTGATCCCCCTGCGGCGCGCCGACGATCACGTCGGGCGAGCCGTCGTTGTCGACGTCGCCGCCGCCGCCGACCGCGAAGCCGAAGAAGTCGGCCGACTGCACGCCGTGGAACGTGTGGATCGCCGAGCCGTCCGCGCCGGACTCGACGACCGCGGACCCGACGCGCGAACCGTTCAGCGCGCCGACCTTGGCGCCGACGATGCAGTCGGGGATGCCGTCGAGGTCGACGTCGCCGGCGTCGGAGACGGCGAATCCGAACAGGTCGCCGGACGCGCCGTCGTAGACGTGGAGCTCACCCTGGGCGAGGACGGAGGGGGACAACAGGAACGCCAACGCGGCGCTCGCGAGAGTCGGGACGCGAGTCGTCATGGGTTCGGGTCTCGGAACGATCCTGGGCGATCGGGATGGGTTCGACCGGTCGGCAGCCGGTCCACTCCTTGGAAAGATACCTCGATCCGGCCCGCGTGTCAGGCCCATGCCCCCCCGCGACCCGCTCCGCGCCCCCAAACGGCGCGCTGAAAGGGACCTACGCTCACCCTCGATCCGTGCCCACGCGGGCGGCCCGCCCCGAGGCCTCGTCGTCCGCGAGCTGCCGCACGACGTCGAGCAGGACGTTCACGCCGTGCGCACACTGCTGGCGGGTCGAGTGTTCGCGCGGATTGTGGCTGATCCCGTCGTGCTCGCCGGGGACGAACACCATTCCGGCCGGCGCCACGCGGGCCCACTCCTGCGCGTCGTGTCCCGAGATCGGAAGAGC
>JBICIB010000092.1:0-5168 GCA_043101415.1 Planctomycetota bacterium JB042
GGACGACCGACCGGTACGGGCGCGTCGTGCTCGGGCCCCTCTTTCCGGGGATCTGGTCGATCCGCGTCTCCCCTCGTGCGTTGACTCCGTCGGAGACGTCGCAGGCCCAGCGCGTCGAGATCGTCGCCGGCCGCACGGCGCACGTGGAGATCGACCTGTGACGGGACGGGGGCCCCGCGGCGGCGGTCGTTCCGCTACGGTCGTCGGGTGGAGACGGAAGGAGGCGGACATGACGAGCCGACGGGTGGTCTCGCTGGGGTTCCTGGTCGGAACGGGAGTGGTGCTCTTGTGGGGGCGGGCGGCGGCGCAGCACCTGCCGTCGCCCGGGGCGGGATTCGACCGCGTGCTCGCGATGACGAAGGCGGCGGCGGACGACGGGGACCTCCCGCGGGCGGCGCGGCTGGCGATGCTCGCGCGGTCCAGGATCCTCGTCCACCCGACGGGGACGCCGGAGGAGGCGCTGCTGAAGGCGTTCGACGACCTCGCGACGGACGCGGCGAAGCGCGCGCGCCTCTACGTCGAGGCGGTCGAGGGCCTCGACCTCGCCGCCGAGCTCGGCCCGGTCGCGGAGGCGCTCGACGCGCTCGCGGGACCGCTCGCGACCCAGGTCGACGCGCTCATCGGCGAGGGGTATCGCGAGGCGGCGAAGTTCGCGATGCAGCCGCTCTGGTTCCTCGATCCGGTCGGCGCGCTCGCGCGCCTCGAGCGGGCCGAGGCGATCGCGACCGCCGACCTGGCGCCCGAGGACGGCACGGTCTCGGCGGCCCTCCGGCTCGCGGAGACGATGTCGCGCGGCACGTCGGGGGCGGCGATCGCCAGCCTCGAGACGCAGTCCCCGAAGCAGAAGGAGGTCGAGACCCTCCGCCGCGACACCGCGCTGAAGATCGAGGAGGTCGCCGCGGCGGCGATCGAGGCGGACCGGCCGTGGCTCGCGATCGACCTCGCGGGGTGCGCGCCGGCGGTGTTCGCGCTCTATCCGAAGCGGTTCGAGTCGCTCCTCGGCGACGCGCGGGCCGCGCTGGCGAAGGAGCGCGCCGATCGATCGCGCGACGTGGTGTCGAAGCACTTCCGGTCCGGGAGGAAGGGCTTGAAGGCGAAGAGCTTCGCCGCGTCGGGGGACACCGTCCGCTTCCCGCCGCCGAAGGGGAAGCCCGGCTTGCTCGTCACGCGCGACCCGATCGAAGGGGACTTCGGCCTCGCGACGGAGTTCGACGCCGACTTCGCGAACGCGCCGCCGGGGATCGTCTTCGCCCACCGGAGCGACGACGACTTCCACGTCGCGATCGTCCTCGCCTACCAGGGGCGCCCCGCGGTGAAGGTCGAACGCTACGTCGACGGCGAGCCGGCCCGCGTCCACTGGTGGGACGGCCCGACCGGCATCGATCCCGCGAAGAAGGACCCCTGGCCCGTCCGCCTCGAACGCCACGGCGGCGCGATCTGGCTCCGCCTCGGCACCTCCGAGTGGATCGAGGTCGACGCGAAGGGCGAAGACCTCACGGGCGCCGTCGGCTTCTACCTCTACGAGAAGGCCGAGGGGAAACGCCGCGCCGAGGCGACGGCGCTGGAACTCGAGCTCTACGCCGACTGAGCGGGAGGGGGCTGGGGACCGGGGGAGCGGGAGGGAGGCTGAAGCCCGGGCACGGACGCCGAGCACTCCGCGCCAGCGCCCCCCAGCCCCCAGCCCTCCTACGCCTTCCCGTTCCCCTCGTACGCCACGATCTCCCCGGCCAGCGCCGAGGCCGCCACCGTCAGCGGCGACGCCAGGTACATCTGCCCCGGCCCCGACCGCCCCGGGAAGTTCCGGTTGATCGCCGAGACCGTCACCTGGTCGCGATTGTTCGACACGCCCGGGCCGGCGTTGATGCAGGCGCCGCACGACGGCTCGATCGTCTTGGCGCCGGCGCGCTCGAAGACGTCGAGGTACCCCTTCTCCTCGCAGTACTCCTTCACCTCCTTCGACCCGAACTGGATCCAGAAGGTGACGCCGTCCTTCACCTTCTTCCCGTGTTCGAGGCCGTCGGCGAGGACGCGGGCGTACATGTCCATGTCCTCCTCCTTGCCGGCCGTGCACGACCCGCCGTACGCGATGTCGATCCTCACGTGGCCGAGGTCCTTCACGGCGACGCCGTTCCCGGGGTCGCCGGGCGTGGCGACGAGCGGCGTGAGCGACGCGGCGTCGATCTCGATCACGTCGGCGTAGCGGCACCCCTCGTCCGGCTGCGACGCGGCGACGAGGGCCTCGGCGTGCTTCCGGTCCACGCCGCGGTGCTCGACAAGGTACTCGACCGCCTTCTCGTCGGGGACGACGATGCCGGTGAACGCCCCGACCTCGGCCGCCATGTTCGTCATCGTGGCGCGCTCGTCGATCGACAGCGCGCGGACCGCGTCGCCGCCGTACTCGACGATCTTGCCGATCATGTCCCCCCCCTTCACCGTCGGGTGGGCGAGGATCTGCAGCATGAAGTCCTTCGCGGTGACGCCGGGCGGGCGCTCGCCGTTCACGCGGATCAGGACCGACTCGGGGACGGTGATCCGCGTGTCCTTCGTCACCCAGCCGTTGAAGACGGCGGGGGTGCCGATGCCGAACGCGAGGCAGCCGATCGCGCCGGAGTGCGGGGTGTGCGAGTCGCTGCCGATGATGATCTGCCCCGGCTCGGCGTACGACTGCAGGATCTTCGAGTGGCAGATCGCCTCCGACCCGCCGTCCGGGGTCTCGCCGTGCAGCGTGATCCCCTGGCGGTCGGCGAACTCCTGCTGCTTCTCGGCCAGCTCCTCGGCGAGCGCGAGGAGGTGCGCCTTCTCCTTCGGCATCACCTCGCGCAGGAACGTCAGGTGGTCGCGGAAGAAGAAGATCGACTCGGGCTCGACCGGCTTCGCGTCCATCCCGAGCTGCTCCTCGAACGCCATCGCCGCCATCGGCGTGACGTATTCGTGCGAGAAGCGGACGTCGACCCGGACGAACCCGGCGTCGCCGGCGTGGACCGCGCGCACGCCGACCGCGTCCGACTTCAGGTCGGTCACCCAGTGGCGCGCGATGATCTTCTCGGCGACGTTGAGCGGGCGCTCCTTCGACGTCGGCTCGGGGAGCTCGACCTCGCCGCGCGCGCGCGCGACGTTGAACTCGAAGAAGCCGCCGTACTCGACGATCTGCCGGGTGATCAGGTCCTCCCCCTCGGTGAACGCCGAGAGCGGGATCTCGATCCCCTCGCGCACCTTGTCGATGAGCGAGAAGTCGGTGCTGACGAACACGCCGAGGTTCTGGCAGTTCTGGCGGTAGATGCGCTCGACGTTCTCGGCGATCACGAGGCGGATCCCCGCCGCCATCTCGGCGTACGGCGCCTGCTCGCGGCTCGACCCCTTGCCGCGGCGCTTGCCGGAGACGCACGCGACGAACCCGCCCTTCCGGACGTCCCCCTCGCCGATCGGGAGGACGTCGCCGCACTTCAGACCGGTGTACGGGAAGTTGCCGAGACGGTCGTCGTAGTGGTAGCAGATCCACGCCGGCGTGATCTCGTCGGTCGAGATGTCGTCGCGCAGCTTGATCGACGGGTCCCAGTCGAGGTCCTCGCCCTCGAGCTGTCGTCGGACGAGCTCCGGGTCCTCGGTGAGGAACAGGACCCGCCCCTGCAACTTGATGGTGGACGGGCGCTTCTGGACGTTCAGCTTCTGCAGCCGCTCGATCATGACCGGGTTCCGGGTTCGGGGATCCGCGTGAATGAGGGGGAACGATCCTACCCCGCCCCCTCTCCCCCGTCCCGCCGAATCCCGTACGTTGGCCGGCTCGACGCGCTCGATCCGCACGGAGTCCTCGCCCGATGGAATGCTCGACGACCGACTGGCTGGAGCGGTACCACGCCGCGCTGATCCTGACCGTCCGCGTCCGCCTGCTCGATCGGGCCGGGACCCTGGCCGAGCTGCTGCGGCGGGTCGGCGACTCGTGCACGCCGATCGGCGACGTGCGGATCGTCGGGACCGAACGCGACACGAAGGTCCGCGACGTCCAGCTCTTCTGCACCGACGAACATCATCGCGACGCCGTGCTCGAGGCGATCGACTCGACCGAGGACGTCGAGATCGTCTCGGTCACGGACGAGGTGCTCGAGAGCCATCGCGGCGGTCCGATCGCGACGGTGGCGCGCGAGCGGCTCGACTCCACGATGAAGCTGCGCATGGTCTACACCCCCGGCGTGGCGCGCGTCTGCGAGCTGGTCGCCGAGCGGCCGGAGGCGGCGTGGAGCTACACCGGCAAGGGAGAGCGGGTCGCGATCGTCACGAACGGGACGGCGGTGCTCGGCCTCGGCGACATCGGCCCGCTGGCGGCGCTGCCGGTGATGGAGGGGAAGGCCGCGATCCTCGCCGAGTTCGCCGGGGTGTCGGCCGAGCCGATGCTCGTCGACTCGCGGGACCCGGACGAGGTGGTCGACGTGGTCGCGAAGTGCGCGCTGTCGTACGGGTTGATCCAGCTCGAGGACATCGCGGCGCCCGCCTGCTTCGAGATCGAGCGGAAGCTCGCCGACCGGCTCGACGTCCCGGTCTTCCACGACGACCAGCACGGCACGGCGACCGTCGTCGCGGCGGGGTTCCTGAACGCGCTCGAGCGGACCGGACGGACGGCGGAGGAGGTGCGGGCGGTCGTGCTGGGCGCCGGCGCCGCGGGCTCGGCGATCGCGCGCATGCTCGTCGACCTCGGCGTGGACGACGTCGTGGTCTGCGACTCGACCGGGATCGTCGCGCGCGGGCGCGGCGGGATGAACGTCTGGAAGGAGGAGCTCGCCGAGGTGACGAACCAGGACGGCCTCGAGGGCGGCCTCGACGTGGCGATCCGCGGCCGCGACGTGTTCGTCGGCGTGTCGCGGCCGAACGCCCTCTCCCCGAAGCTCGTCCGCACCATGGCCGACCGCCCGATCGTCTTCGCGCTCGCCAACCCGGTGTCGGAGATCGGGGTCCACGAGGCGATGGAGGCCGGCGCGGAGATCGCGATCGACGGCCGGAGCATGAACAACGCCCTCGCGTTCCCCGGCCTGTTCCGCGGCGCCCTCGACGCGCGCGCCCGGTGCATCTCGACCGAGATGAAGCTCGCCGCCGCCCGCACCCTCGCCGCCGCCGCCACCGGCGACTCGCTCCTCCCCGACATGCTCGACCACGGCGTCCATCGCGCCGTCGCCGTC
>JBICIB010000093.1:0-12209 GCA_043101415.1 Planctomycetota bacterium JB042
TCCTTCGCCGAGCGAGTTGCGGAAGCGGCCGGTCACGACGCCCGGAAACCAAGCCCCGTGCCGGCCGCGTGCATGTCCGAGCGAACGAAGGAGCTCCTCCCCCCGAGGGGCCGGGCCGACAGCGAACGCCCAGTCCCCTCCCGCACCCGTTCACCGCCCCGCGCGCAGCGGACCCCCGCGAAGCGGCCCATCGCTCCACGCGAAGTGGACCCCGCCCCGCGCAGCGGTGTCACCAGCCTCGCGCAGCGACCCCAGCCTCGCGCAGCGACCCCAGCCCAGCGCAGCGACAATCCCTCCTACCAACCGCCGCCGCAGCCACGTACCGTACATCCCCCCGTCCGGAGGAGACCGATGCTCCCGACCCTCGTCGCCACCGCCCTCACCCTCCTCCCCTCCGGGGACGACCCTCACCGCACTCCGCTCGACCGGGCGCTCGGCGGCGCGATCGAAGACGCCCAGGACGACCTGATGGCGACGCGGCCGGCGTACCGCGACCACTCGACCTGGGAGGACCCGTGGGTCGTCGAGTCGAACCACTACGTCGTCCGGACCGTCCACAGCCGTCACCTCGGCGTCGACATCGGGCGGTCGCTCGACCTGGCGCTCGGGTGGTTCCAGGAGTTCCTCGGCACCGACTGGACGCCGTCCGAGAAGCTGCACGTCCACATCTACCCGACCCTCGCCGCGTTCAACCAGCTCGGTCAGGACATCAACGCCGACGAGCACTCGTCGTTCTACGGGGCGTACTACGCGTCGCAGCACGCCGACCGGCCGCTCGCGGTGATGTACCACGGGAACCGGACGTTCCTGAAGATGCAGGCGACCCATGCCGCGCTGCATCAGTTCGTCGCCGGGGCGTTCAACCAAGCCCCGCCGTACTGGGTCTCCGAGGGGCTCGCGTCGTACTTCGCGCACTACTGGAACTACGCGTACCTCCGCAGCGAACACCGGCGGCTCGCGGACGGGGACCGGTTCGTGCCGCTCCGGACGCTGACGCGCGCCGACGCCGCGGCGTTCCTCGAGAACCCGCACGACATGCTCATGGAGCTCGCGGCGCTCTTCAACTACCTCCTCCACCGCCGGCCGGACACGATGGAGGTGAAGGACGAGGACGGCGAGTTGATCCAGGCGCCGTTCCGCGACCTGCTCCGCGGTGCCGTCCGGGGACGGAACCTCGTGCTCGACCCGACCTACCTGTCCCTGGTCGGGCGCCTCCCGCAGATCGAGGCCGACTTCCGCGCCTACGTCTTCCCGGAGTGACCGCCGCGCCGGCCGCGCCGGCGTCCGGTCAGGGCTTCTGGCCCATCTTCCGGAGCCAGCCTCGAACCTGCGAGTCGTTGCCGCCGAGTTCGAGGACGCGCCGGAAGTGGTCGCCGGCCCGCTCGTGGTCGATGACCCAATCCATGTAGAGGAGCCCGAGGGTCCGGTGCCCCTCGATCAGGTCGGGATCGCGGCCGACGGCGCGCTCGAGTCGGGCGATCGCCGCCTCCGGGTCTTCCTGCTCCATCAGGATCAACCCGAGGTTCAGGTGCGCGCGGACGCGGCTGTCGTCCTCGTCGAGGACCGCCCGATACTCCTCGGCGGCGTCGTCGAGCCGCCCGCCCTGCTGGTACAGGATGCCGAGGAGGAGCCGCGCGTCGACGTTCGACGGGTCGCGGGCGATGCCGCGCTCGAGCGCCGCGAGCGCCCCGTCGCCCTTTCCCTGGCCGCGCAGCGCGAGCGCCTGGAGGACGTGGAGCGACGCGACGTCGCGCAACCCGATCGTCTTCTCGAGGAGCGTGATCGCCTCGCCGAACCGCACCTGGTCGATCAGCAGCACCGCCAGGGTCTCCGCCGCCTCGACCGCCTCGGGGTGTTCGTCGAGGGCCGCGCGGAGCTGCTGTTCCGCCTCCTCCGGCCGCCCCGCGCCGACGTACGCCTCGCCGAGCGCCGCGAGCGTCCGCCACGCCCGGGCGTCGGCCCGCTTCGAGCGGATCAGCGCCTCGATCGCCCCGTCGGTGTCGCCGGTCGCGATCCGGATGCGCCCGAGGTAGTAGAGCGCGAGCGCGTCGCCGTCGGAGAGGGAGACGGCGCGCTCCAGCTCGGCCCGGGCCGCGTCGACCTCGCCCCTCCGCCAGAGGACCGCGCCCCGGCCGGTCAGCGCGTCGGCGTGCGTCGCGTCGACCTCGAACGCCTCGTCGAACGCCGCGCGCGCGCCGTCGAGGTCGCCCCGGTCGAACGCCACCCATCCGCGGCCGGCGTGCGGCGCGGCGTAGGTCGGGTCGAGCCGACTGGCGTCCTCGAAGTCGACCAGCGCCGTGTCGAAGTCGCGGCGGGCGCGGAAGACGAGCCCGCGCACGTGGAGCCCCTCGGCGTCGCGGCACGGCAGCCGGAGCGCCGACTCGATCGCGGTGAGCGCGTCCTGCGGGCGGCGCGACGCGAGCTGGTCGCGGGCGCGGGACACGAACTCGAGGTAGCGGCGCTCGGTCTCGGTCCGGTCGTCCGCCGCCTTCTGGGAGACGCGCGTCACGGGCGCGTCCGCCCCCGCCCCGGGGAGGAAACGCCGGCCGAACACGACGGCCGCGATCAACGCGATCGCGACGACGACGCCGACCGCCGCCTTCCTCCCGCCCCCGCGGGACGGCGCCGCGCCGTCCGGGGAGATCCGCACGGTCGCCGCGGTCTCCTCGCCGCCGCGCGCCCTCCGCGGCGCCGCCTTCCCGTCGTAGCGGATCGCGTCGAGCGCGGAGATCATCTCCTGGGCGCCCTGGAACCGCTTCTTCCGGTCGTGCTGCAGCGCGCGCCGGAGGACCTGATCGAGGTCGGGCGGGACGCCGAGGTCGGGACGGACGTCGACGATCGGTCGGGCCTCGGTCGACGCCCGCTCGAGCAGGATCTCCGACACCGCCTCCCCCTTGAACGGGAGGGCGCCGGCGAGGAGCTCGTACAGGATGAGGCCCGCGGCGTAGACGTCGGACCGGACGTCGGCCGGCTCGCCCGCGCACTGCTCCGGCGACATGTAGAGCGGCGTGCCGAGGATCATGCCGGTCTGCGTCGCCAGGGACGCCCCCGCGGCGCGGTCGACCAGCTTCGAGAGCCCGAAGTCGAGGACCTTCACGCTCAACGCGCCGCCGGCGCCGGCCTGGACCATGATGTTGTCCGGCTTCAGGTCGCGGTGGACGATGCCGTGCAGGTGCGCCTCGGCCAGCGCCAGCAAGACCTGCCGGACGATCGCCACCGCCTCGCGCGGTTCGACCGGGGCGTGCTCGCGCACGTATTGCTTCAGGCTCTTCCCGTCGACGTACTCCATCGCGAGGTAGAAGATCCGGCTCCCCTCGCGGTCGAAGTCGAAGATCTGAATCGCGTTCGGGTGTGTGAACTTCCCGGCCGCGATCCCCTCGCGCTGGAACCGGACCAGGGCGTCGTCCCCGAGCTGGAGGTCGGGGTGGAGGACCTTCAGGGCGACCTTCTTCCGGAGCCCGATGTGCTCCGCGAGGTAGACCGTCCCCATGCTGCCGTGGCCGATCTCCTCCTCGAGCCGGTACTTGTCGTTGAGGGTGCGCCCGAGCAGCGACTTCCCCTCGGCTCCCACCTCGGCCGCGCGCGTGCCGCACGACGGGCAGAAGTTGAACGACTCTTCGGCGGTCAGACCGCAGTTCGGGCAGGTGCTCATGCTGCTTCGTTCTTCTTCGGGGCCCACACGGCCGGCGGTCCTCGGCCACGGTCTCCGGAAAGGAGGAGACGACCCATCGCCCGGTACGGTTCCCAGGGGGATTCGTTGGTCGGCGACCGACCCGGCGCCGCTTATCCTGCGCCCGATGCTACCGTTCCGGACCCGGCTCGCACCCTCTCCCACCGGCTTCCTTCACCTCGGAAACGCCCGCACCTTCCTCGTCAACTGGTGGATGGCCCGGGCCGCCGGGGGGACGGTCGTCCTCCGGATCGAGGACCTCGACCGGGCGCGGGTGAAGGAGGGGTTCGTCGAGCGGCAGATCGAGGACCTCCGCTGGCTCGGGCTCGACTGGGACGAGGGCCCGATCCTCCAATCGAGCCGCCTCGAGCGGTACGCCGCCGCGTTCGAGCGGCTCCGGAGGCTCGGGCTCGCCTACCCCTGCGTCTGCTCCCGGCGGGAGATCCGGGCCGCGGCCGGGGCGCCGCACGCCGAGGACGAGGGGCCGACCTATCCCGGGACGTGCCGGGGCCGTTTCCCCGACGAGGAGGCGGCCCGCGAGGCGCGGGGAGCGACGCCCGCGTGGCGATTCGTCACGCCGGACGAGGAGTTCCGGTTCGAGGATCGCGTCCGGGGCGAGATCCGCGCGCGGCCGGCGCGCGCCGGCGGCGACTTCGTCCTCCGGACGGTCGAGGGGATCTGGTCGTACCAGCTCGCCGTCGCCGTCGACGACGCCGCGTCCGGCATCACCGAGGTCGTGCGCGGCGACGACCTCGTCCCGTCGACGCCGCGGCAGCTCGCCCTCCTGCGCGCGCTCGAACTCCCGGCCCCGCGGTACGCCCACCTCCCGCTCGTGCTCGACGCCTCGGGGGCGCGGCTCGCCAAGCGGCGCGGCGACACCGAGCTGGCGACCCTGCGCGAACGCGGCGTCGATCCCGAGGAGGTCGTCGCGTTCCTCGCCCGCCACTCCGGCCTCGACGACGCCGGGACGAGGCTCACGGCCGCCGCCGGCGTCGGCCGCTTCTCGCTCGACCGGCTTCCTCGCTCTCCCGTCTCGCTCCGGAGTCTCCCATGGTCCGCGTGACCTCCGCCGCCGCGTTCCTCCTCCTCGTGCTCGGCGTCCTCGCGATCGGGGTCGGCGGCTGTCGCGGCGCCGCGAGCGATCCGACGCCCCGGCCGGCGGTGACGGTGGCGACGCTGAACCTCATGAACCAGGCGGCGGACTGGCCGGCGCGGCGCGCCCGCATCGCCCGGGAGCTCGGCCCGCTCGCGGCCGACGTGATCGCGTTCCAGGAGGTGCTCGACGTCGAGGGAGCGGTCCGGCAGACGGATTGGCTCCGGAGCCTCCCGGGGACGTGCCGGTTCGACCCGATGATCGTGTACGAGGGGAAGGCGCCGTTCGGGCTCGCGGTCGTGTCGCGCCTGCCGATCGCCGCCGGGAGCGCCGTGCCGCTGCCGTCGACCGACGACGACCCGCGTCTCCTCCAACGCGTCCTGCTCGAGACCCCGACCGGACCGCTCCTCGTCGCGAACACCCACCTCTCGCCGGGGAAGGACGCCGCGGCGCTCCGACGCGCGCAGGCCGAGGCGATCGCCGCCGCGCTGCCGATCGGCGGGCCGACGGTCCTGCTCGGCGACTTCAACGCGCCGTGGGGCGCGCCCGAGCTCGACCCGCTGCGCGAGCGGTTCCACGACGCCTGGACCGCGGCCGGGCGCGACCCGTCGATCCCGACGAGGGACCCGACCAACCCGCTCGCCGCGGGGACCGTCGCGACCGCGGCGCGGATCGACCTCGTCCTCGTGGAGGGGTTCGACGCGAAGCCCCGCACGGCGCGGCGCTTCGCCGATCGACCGGACGACGCCGGCACGTGGCCGTCCGACCACGCCGGCGTCGCGGTGCGACTGGTCCTGCCGGACGCTCAGTCGCAGATCGTGATCGAGAGCCCTCCGGAGTGGGAGTAGCCGCCCGACGCGTGGGCGTCGGCGACGATCACCTGGAGGTGCGCCCGCAGACCCGTGAGACGCGGATCGTCGGGGATCGGCGCGTCGAGGTCCAGGACGCCCGCGCCCGGCAGCCCCGGCTCGCCGCGAAGCACCAGCGGGACCGCGACGAACGGCGCCGCCGGGTCGATGGCGAGCACGCCGATCGACGACTCGACCTGCCCCCGCTTCGCTCCGATCAGCAGGAAGGCCGGCGCGGCGCCGAGCCCGCCCTGGACGTGAAGGCCGAACGCCGGGTCGCCGACGCGCGGGATCCCGACCTCCCAGATCACCGGCGCGACGAAACCGGACCCGGGACCGACCTGGCCGTAGTGGGTGACGCCGCACGGAGGGATCACGAACGGGAGCCCCGGCTCGGAGGTGAGCACGACCTTCGTGCGGGCGCAGAGTTCGGCGGTCCGCCCGTCGAGCGTCTGCACGTGGATCGGCATGTGATACTCGCCGAGCGGGACCGGGTCGCCGAACTGGTCGGTCAGGTCCCACGACTTCGAGAGCGTCTCGCCCGGCGCGAGGAACTTCAGGATCGCGGTGCAGACGTCGCTCTTCACGATCGGCCCGTCGCACGCGCCTTGGCGCACCTGCGCGAAGAGGCACCCCCCGGAGAGGAGCCAGCGGTCGGGCGACACGTTCGTCAGGCTGACCGTGAGCGTCTCTCCGGGCGACACGTACGCGGAGGAGACGGTCACCTTCAGCGCGTGATCGATCGGGACGGGGGCGGCGTGCGCTTCCGGTTGGAACGCGGGGCAGACGGAGACGAGGACGGCGAGAGCGTGGAGAACCGGCTTCATGACAACCTCCTTGGTGGACGTTCCTGGAACGTCCGACGGATACCCGGGAGGGGTGGGCCAGTTCCCTCGACTTCACGTGGTGCTACTACGCAAGCGGAGGACCGGTAACGAACGAAGCGACCGAATCGGCACGGCGACGTCGGGACCGGCGTCTCCGCCTCGGGTTGCGCCGCCGTTCGCCTCCTCCGCGCGCGAACGTGCTCCCGATGGGACGGGGTTCCGGTCGGTGTCGTCCGGGAGATTCGGGTGACGCCGCGAGGTTCCCGCGCGACGGCGCCGACCGCCGGTCAGCCGAGGACGAGCATCCGGCGCAGTCCGGCCGGGTCGTCGACGTGCAGCCAGTGCGCGGCGTCGGGGAGGAGGTGCGCGGTGATCGCCCCGGCCGCGTCGAGCGCCTCGAGCCGACGGACGTCCTCGGCGGTCCACCGGTCGCTCCGCCCGGCCCGGACCACGTCGACGGTCAACCCGGACGGCGGCGCGGAGAGGAACGGCCAGCCGTCGACGCGCCAGTAGTCCGCGAGCATCTCCGCCAGCCGGTCGGCGTCGAACACCCACTCGTACCCGCCCTCGTCGCGCGGCACGAGGTTGGTCGCCAACCACTGCGCGATCCCCTTCGCCACGCCGTGCCGGACCAACGCGTCGATCGCGTCGCTCCGCCGGGCGACCGGCCCCGCGACCTCGCGCAGCGTCGCCAGCACCCGCCCCGCCTCGCTGTCGTCCTCCGCGGACGCCGGCGCCGCGCCGGGCGGCGAGTCGAGGATCCAGAGCCGCCTCAACGCCGCCCCGTGATCCCGCGCGTAGACGAGCGCCACCTTCCCGCCGAACGAGTGCCCGACCACCGTCTCGGGCGGACCGCCGACCGCCTCGCCGACGCGGACGAGGTCGGCCGCGCACGCCGCGAGCGTCTGCGGCGGCGGCGCCCCCTGCGATCGCCCGTGGTTCCGGAGGTCGACGAGCACGACCCGCCAGTCCGGCTGCTCGGCGACCAGGTCGCGCGCGAACGTCCGCCAGTTCCGCCCGGCGCCGTAGATGCCGTGCAGCACGAACGCGGTCCGGACGGGCGCCGCCCCGTCCGCGGCGACGATCTCGAAGTGAGGGACGAACGTCATCCGAGGAACTTCCTCCGCAGCTCGAGCGCGCCGGCGGCGACGAAGAAGAGGAGCACCGCCCAGAGCAGACCGATCGCCGCCGCGCGATTCCGGCTCGTCGCGGACACCGGACCCGATCGTCCGTTCAGGATCAAGAGCGCGACCGCGAGCAGCGGGACGAAGAGCGCGCCGACGATCGCGTAGAGCTTCTGCATCGTCACGAACGTCCAGACCAGGCCGAGCGCCGGCACGGTCGCGATCGCCACCAGGAACGAGCGGTACGCCCTCCCGCCGACGTCGACCCGGGCCCCGCGCCGCCCCGCCCCGACCGCCGCCGCGTCGGCGAAGACGTACGGCACGCTCTGCCAGACCCCGAGCAGGCTCGAGAAGACCGCCGCCCACGCGCCGAGCAGGAACGCCCACCGCGCCGCGCCGCCGACTTCTTCGCGCAGCAGGTCGCCGAGCCGGACGATCAGCGTCGCGCCGCCCCCTTCCACCGGCGGGACGCGGCTCCCGATGACGACCATCGCCGCCGCGAAGAGCGCGGTCACGCCGTATCCGACCGCGAGGTCGAGCCGGCACCCGCCGAGCGCCTCGACCCCCTCGCGACGCTCCTCGCGGATCCAGTACGCGTAGCAGACGATCGTGAGCGTCCCGCCGACCCCGCCCATCAGCGCGATCGTCCACGCGAGCCCCTGCCCCCCCGCGTCGGGGATCCGCGGCACGACGAGGCCGGCCGCGATCTCGTCGAGCGGCGGCCGGAGAGCGATCGCCGTCCAGACGACCAGCGCGAACATCGCGACGATCAGCCCCTTCATCACCCGCTCGAACGCCCGGTACCCGCCGAGCCGCACGAGCCCGTACGCCGCCGCCGAGTGCGCGATCCCGAAGACGACCTTCCCGCGCTCGGGCGAGAGGACGGGGACGAGCGCGTGGAAGGCGACGCCGCACGCGCTCATCAACGCCGCCCCGACGAAGAACGACCAGACGAACAGGTACCCGAGGAACAGCCCGCGCGCGAGGCGCCCCCCGCGGCCGAGCGCCCCCTCGAGGATCGTCTCCCCCGTGTCGAGCTGGTACCGCACGAGCCCCTCGCTCAGGACCCACTTGAACGCCGCCCCGAGCACGACGACCCAGAGGACCGTGGTCCCGACCTTGTTGCCGGTGAACGCGCCGGTCGCGAGGTCACCGGCGCCGACCCCGGTCGCCGCCACCAGCAACCCCGGCCCGATCGCCCGCAGGCCGGACGAACGGCTCACCGGCCGCTCCCCTCGCCGATCGACGTCAACGTCAGGACGCTCACCTCCGGCGGACAGAGGAACCGGAGGCGCGGCGCCGGCGGCTGCTCGTGCCCGACGCCGCGGCTGACGTACAGGCGGCGCCCGTCGAGCCGGTGGAGCCCCCCGGCGGCGACCGCGCGCGGCACCGCGCTGAACGTCGCCGGCGGGCCGAAACCCGGGATCACGACCTGCCCGCCGTGCGTGTGGCCGGCGACGAGGAGGTCGACCCGCGTCCCCGCGCGGAGCAGGCGGACCGACCCCGGCTTGTGCGCGACGACGATCCGGAGATCGAACGGCGCCACGAGGTTCGCGTACAGGAGGACCGGGAAGAGGAGCACGCCGCCCGCGCCGAACGCCCGGACCGCCGGTGTGACGCGTCCCCGCTCCCGCGTCACGAGCCACGCGCCGACGACGGCGGGGACGATCAGCAGGTCGTGCCAGAGGAGGTCGACCGCGCCCCAGCCGCGGCGCACGCGCGGGACGAGGACCGCGAGCTGGGCGGCGGCGGCGGCGGTCACCGCGAGCCCGGCGCCGACGAGTCTCGCGAGGCCGATCGTCCTCGCGCCCCGCCGCCAGGCGAGCGCTCCGAACGCCGCCGCGAGACCGAGGAGCGCGTGCGCCGTCCCGAGTCCGTCGATCATCCGCGCATCGTATCGAGGCGGGTCACGACCTCGCCCGGATCTCCGGCCCGCCGCCCGGGGAGGAAGAAAACCGTCGGATTCGTGGCCGCGGGGGCGCCGCCGCTGCGCACGGGGAGGCCGAACGACGACCGTCCCGCCTTCTCGAACCCCGGAGGTCCGCCATGTCCGTCCCGATCCCCCGCCTCGTCCTCGCCGCGATCCCGCTCGCCCTCCTCGCCGATCCGGCCGCCGAGGCGCGCGTCGACAAGCTCGAGGAGCAGAAGCTCGTCGCGGCCGACGCCGCCGCCGGCGACGAACTCGGCGACGCCGTCGCGATCGACGGCCCGCTCGCCGTCCTCGGCGCGCCGAACGAGGACTCCTTCGGGTCCCTCTCGGGGGCGGCGTACGTCCTCGAGGAGGTCGGCGGGGTCTGGTCCGAGGTCCGGAAGCTCGTCGCCTCCGACGGCGCCGCGGGCGACGGATTCGGGAACGCCGTCGCGGTCGCCGACGAGGTGATCGCCGTCGCGGCGAGGTTCGACGACGACGCCGGCTCGAACTCCGGCGCCGTCTACCTCTTCGAGCGCCAGGCCGGGACGTTCGTCCAGACCCAGAAGCTCGCCGCGTCCGACGCGGCCGCGAACGGCGGGTTCGGCGCCGCCGTCGCGCTCTCCGGAGACACCCTGCTGGTCGGCGCGGTCGGCGACGGCGCGAACGGCTTCTTCGCCGGCGCGGCGTACGTCTTCGAGCGCCAGGGCGGCCTCTTCGTCGAGACCGCCAAGCTCCTCGCGAGCGACGGGCAGGCGAGCGACACGTTCGGCCTGTCGGCCGCGCTGGACGGCGGCGCCGCGCTCGTCGGCTCGTTCGCCGGCGGACCGGCCGGCGCGAAGACCGGCGCGGCGTACGTCTTCGAGAAGAGCGCGGGCGCCTGGACGGAGACCGCGAAGCTGACCGCGAGCGACGCGGCGGTCCCGAACGAGTTCTTCTCGTTCGCGCTCGCTCTCGACGGCGACCTCGCGGTGGTCGGCGCGCCGCGGAAGGACGGCGCCGCCGGCGCGAGGGTCGGCGCGTCGTACGTCTTCGAGCGACAGGGCGGCACGTTCGTCGAGGTCGCGAAGCTCGTCCCCGCCGGCGCGAGCGCGAACGACGAGTCCGGACGCGCGGTCGGTCTCTCGGGCGAGCTCGTCGTGGTCGGGTCGCCGTTCGCGGGCGGCGCCGGGATCGATCGGCGCGGCTCGGCGACGCTGTTCGAGCGGCAGGCCGGCACGTTCGTCGAGGTCGCGACCCTCGCCGCGAGCGACGCCGGCGCCGACGCGTTCGGCGGCGACGAGCTCGGGACGGCGGTCGCGCTCTCCGGCCCGGTCGCCCTCGTGTCCGCGCCGCGGCACGACGGCGCGGCGGACCAGGGAGGCGCGGCGTACGTGTTCGACCGGCGCGCGCTCCCGTACGGCGGCGGCTGCCCGACCTCGGCCGGCGTCGTGCCGGCGTTCCACGTCCGCGGCCACCCCGAGGCGCCGAACCCGCTCCGCGTCGAGTTCGCCGGCGGACCCGCGTCGGCCGTCGGCGTCCTGTTCGCCGGTCCGACCGCCGGCTCCTTCCTCGTCGAGGGGTGCGAACTCCTGATCGACCCCGGCGCGCTGTCGGCCGTCGCGTTCGTCCTCGACCCGAACGGGGCGCTCGCCGCGGACGTCGTCCTGCCGGCCTCGGCGGCGGGGAAGGCGTTCGTCGCGCAGGCGCTCCTGCACGATCCGAACCTCGCCCCGACCCCCGCCGGCACGAACGGCCTGACCATCTCGATCGACTGAACCCGCCCCCGACCCGAAAGACACCGGAGCCGAACCATGAACCGAACCCTCTCCCTCCCTCGAACGATCCTCCTCGCGCTCGCCGCCCTGCTGCTCCCCTCGCCGGCGGCCCACGCGGCCAAGGATCCGGTCGACGAGCTGGTGAAGTCGATCGAGAAGCTCACGAAGGCGAACAAGTCGGAGCTGAAGTTCCACCGCAAGGAGTTCCAGAAGGCGCTCGACGAGATCTGCTTCGACCTCGAGGACCAGCTGATCACGCCGGAGGAGGCCGGACAGCTCGCGGCGCTGGAGGTGGTGTCGTTCGTCCACCGCGCGCACGGCGCGGGCCGGAACACCGCCCTGGTGGCGAAGCAGCTCATCCTCTCGAGCGGGCTCCCGCCGGACAACGGGGTCGCGGTCATCGCCTTGGGAAACGTCCTCGCGACGCTCTCGAGCCAGGTCGAGAAGGAGGCGAAGAAGGTCGAGAAGGCGCTGACGAAGTTCCAGAAGAAGCTCGCCAAGCTCGGCACGGGGACGACGCGGACGCCGATCCGCCCGGAGCCGACGAAGGCCCTCGGGGCGAACGAGGCGACCGCCGACGTGATCCGCACGTTCACGCAGAGCTCGATCGGCGTCGTGATCGGGGTCTGGAGCGGGGAGACGCTCGGTCTCACCGTCGGCGGCACGGCCGTGCCGCAGTCGACGGTGACGGTCGAGGTGACCGCGGACGGAGAGGTCCAGACGGTCCAGGCGATCGCTTCCCCCGACGGGACCTTCGTCGCCACAATGGACGTGCCCGGGACGACGGCGCCGTTCGCCGACGTGGCCCTGAAGCAGCACCCGGACGGAGGATCGCCCTGGGTGGCGGACGTCGAGTCGCTCGCGGCCGCCCTCGGGAACTGACGACCCGCGGAGGAGGTCCGCGCCCATGGCCGACTCGCCCGCCGACGCGCTGACCCGGGAATGGGAGCTGTTCGACGCGGCGCTCGGGGTCGAACCCGA
>JBICIB010000094.1:0-8376 GCA_043101415.1 Planctomycetota bacterium JB042
CCGCGTCAGCGCGCGCGTCGTCCGGTCCCAGACCAGCAGGTCGCCGCCGTCCCGCAGCAGGAGCGCCTTCCCGTCGCGGCGCCACTCGACGGCCCGCGCTCCGCTCCCGCCGAGGGCGGCGGCGACGACCGAGCCGTCGTCGGCCCGCAGGACGTCGAGGCGCGACCAGGTCGTCCCCGCCGGACCGCGCTCGGAACGGCGGACCGCGAGCAGGCCGCCGTCCGGGGAGAGGAGGAGCCCGGAGATGCGGGCGACCTCCCGCAGCTCGTCGTACCGGGCCGGCGGGTGGAGGGCGGCGGACGACGTGGTCCAGCGCGGCGCGTCGTCGCCCTCGCCGGCCGGATCGATGCGGACGAGGAGCGAACCGCCGGACGTCGGCGCCGCGCGTTCGACGCGCACCAGCAGGCGGTGCGTCCCGCGCCGGAAGCTCCGCCGGTGGCGGACCGTCGTCTCGCCGGCGTCGGCCGCGCCGCCGTGCGCCGCCTCCTCGCCCTCCACGAACAGCCGGACGTCGCCGGGCGCGTCGACCACGACCTCGGCGTCGCCGTACCGATCGACCGTGGCGTAGACGATCGCGTACGTCACGTTCCGCCCCTCGGCCGCGCCGAGCCCGACCCCGCCCTCCGCGTCGACCCTCCGCCACGCGGGTGCGGTCCCGTCGAACCACGCGACCTCGTCCCCCTCCTCCGGCCACGCCGCGGCCGCCTCGAACTCCGGGACGAACGCCGCCGGCGCGGCTTCCCCGTCGACGGTGAAGAGCGGGCTCGGACGCACGAGCGGGCCGAGCACGAGCGCCGAGGAAGGCTCGACGGACGTCGTCGCGAGGAGGCCGGGGGCGACGAGGATCGTGGCGAGCGGGACGAGCGCGCGGATCATGGGATCTCCCGGGGGACCGGAGCGGAGCGGACGGCGAGTCTACCGTCCGTCGCGCGGTCCGCCGGGACCGGTCAGACGCCCCGCTGACGCAGGAGCTTCCCGAGTTCGATGCGCGCGGTCGCGTGCATCATCCGCGCCGCCGCCGCGGTCGGACGACCGGTCCGGGACGCGACCTCCTCCCACGAGAACCCCATGTAGTCGCGCAGGAGGATCAGCTCGCGGTACAGCTCGGAGAGTTCGCCGAGCGCCTCCTCGAGCAGCTCGTCCCGCTCGCGCCGCTCGACCGACTCGCCCGGTCCGTTCGCGGGGGACGACGGGTCGACCGCGCGATCGTCCGAGGCGCCCGCGTCGAGTTCGACCTCCCGCTCGGCGCGCCGCTTCTTCGCGCTCTGGCGGTCGTGCTCGTCGAGGATCTGATTCTCGGCGATCCTCGACATCCAGGCGATCAGGCTCGCCTCGTCGTTCACGTCGAACCGGTCGTACGTCCGGACGACGGTCGCGAACGTGTTCTGCAGGATGTCTCCGGAGTCGACGCGCCGGCGGAGCCGCTCGCCGAGCCGCGCGCGCACGATCGGACGCACCCGATCGTAGTACCGCTCGACCAGGCGGTTCAGGGCGGCGTCGTCCCCGCCCTGGGCGCGCTTCATCAGGTCGAGGGAGCGGGTCAGCTCGTCGTTCGGCGTCACGGTCGCGGTCCCTCCGCTCGGGCTCATCGGACTCTACTCCTTCTCCACCGGGAAGCGCACGAACCGCTGGTCGGCGAGCTCGTCGAACGGGTACTCGAACTCGACGCGCCGCGTCTGCGCGCGGAGGCTCTCGACCATCGCGGCCCGCTCCCGTTCGTCGTACGCCGCCCAGACCGGCCTCCCCCGCGTGACGCGGCCGGGCGGGAAGACGGCGTCGACGTCCGCGCGCTCGAGGATCGCGAGCGACTCGGCGAGCGGGACCTTCCGGCGTCCGAGGGCCCTGAGCCAGTGCTCGAGGCCGGGGTGTCGCTCCTCGAGCGCGAAGACGACGATCGACTCGAAGTCGTTCTCCTCCTCGGCCTCCGAGCAGAGGATCTCGGTCGTTCCGGCCGGCAGCACCGAGACGAAGGCCGCCGTCGGGTCGTGGATGCTCCACGGGTTCCGACCGCGATCGTCCGCCGGCTCGAGCGCCACGACGTGTCGGTACGGGTCGTCCTTCGGGCCGGAGAGGCCGTACACGTAGACGTACCTCTCCGCCGGCAGGACCAGCTCGACGCCGATCACCTGGCCCGGCCGTACGACCGCGGCGCCGAACCGCCTCGCCCCCGTCGCGTCGTCGAGCGTGAACGGCCGGACCTGATCCATGCCGCGATCGACGCGGACCAGCTCGACCCGCTCGGACGGGAGCAGCCCCCACGTCGCGGTCGCCCCGACCGCCAGCGCCGTCGCCACGAGCAGCCCGTTCCGATGCCGGCGCGCGAAGTAGCGCCCGTCGCGCCACGCCATCGCGAGGCGCCCCCCGCCCATCGCGCGCGGCGCCTCCTCGCCCCGGA
The DNA here is from genome assembly GCA_043101415.1 of Planctomycetota bacterium JB042. Lineage (GTDB taxonomy): Bacteria > Planctomycetota > B15-G4 > B15-G4 > JADJEK01 > JAUIEL01. The sequence continues at coordinate 2,396 of JBICIB010000094.1, forward strand.
GGAACCGCTCGAGGTCCTCGCGCAGGGCCGTCGCCGAGGCGTAACGCCGGCTCGGGTCGAGCTCCATCGCCTTCAGCACGATCGACTCGAGCGGGACCGGGATCGCCCGGTTCCACCGGCGCGGCCGCTCGAACCTCCCCGAACAGATGTCGCCGAGGACCGTCGACACGTCGTCCCCGGGGAACGCCCGCCGCAGCGTCAGCATCTCGTACAGGATCAACCCGAGCTGATAGAGGTCGGTCGACGGGTCGCTCCCGGTCTGCTGCGCGCGCGCCTGCTCGGGCGCGACGTAGGCGGCGCTGCCGAACAACCCGCGCGTCAGCTCGCCCGCCGCGCCGCCGAACCGCCCGGCGAGCCCGAAGTCGAGGACGATCGGCGTGCCGTCCCCGCGCAGGAGGACGTTGCCGGGCTTCAGGTCGCGGTGGACGACCCCCTTCCCGTGCGCCGCCTCGATCGTCCGGGCCAGCTCGGCCGCGATCCGCGCCGCCACGCGGCAGTAGCCGTCGTCGCCGATCAGGTCGCGGCCCCCGTCCGGCATGTCGTGACCGATCGCGCCCCGCCACGCCGCCCCGTCCCGCGGCGGCTCGCCGTCCCCCGCCGCGTCGGCGAGCCGCTCGATCACGTCCCCGAGCGCCCGGCCGACCACGAGGTCCATGACGAGGTACGGGACGTCCCCTTCGCTCCCCGTCTCGTGGATCGCCACGATCCCCGGGTGCTGGAGCGACGCGAGAAGCTCCGACTCGCGCCGGAAGAGCGACCCCGCGTCGACCGAGTCCGAGTCGAACAGCGCGAGCACCTTGACCGCGACCTCGCGCTTCAGCGTCTCGTCCCACGCCACGAACACCTTCCCCATCCCGCCCGCGCCGAGGGGCCGGCGGATCCGGTACCGCCCCGCCAGCACCGTCCCCTCGCGGATCTGCCGGGGGAGGAGTCCGTCGGCCGTCTCCGCGCCGTCGACGAGTTCGAGGAAGCGGGTCCGCTGGCCGTCGTCGACGAGCCGGTCGAGGTAGCGCGTGACGTCGACGGTCTCCCCGGCCAACCGGTTGCGGACGTACTCCGCAGCGAGCGTCTCGAGCGGACCCTCCTCGCGAGGCGCGCTCCGGAGCGGATCGACTCGGGTCTCGTCCATGGGATCGCTCCGGGTTCCTCGAGGGCGACGTCGCGGATCGGCTCCTGAGGCTCCGGAGGACCGCCCGCGCCCGACGGAGGAGGAGGGAGGCCGAGCCGGGAACCGAAGCCCGAATCGGCCACTATGATGAAATCGGCCTCCGGGACGATCGGAAAAGCGGCTGCTCCCGGCGCCGCGCCTCCCCTCTCCGGAGCGCACCGCACCCCTCGATCCCGGAGCGAACCGTGGCTCTCCGACCGCACCTGCCGGCGCTCGCGCTCGCCCTCTCCCTCGTCGCCACGGCGGACGCGACGGCCGAAGAGAGGTCGTTCGCCACCGACCGGCCGACCCCGCCGAAGGTCGCGCTGATCGTCTCGGTGAGCGACTACCCGGACGAACTCCATCCGACCTGGACCGACCTCCCCGGGGCGAGGAACGACGTCGACCTCGTCCGCGGCCTGCTCGTCGACTCGTTCGGGTTCGACCCCGAGGACGTGCTCGTCCTGCGGGACGCCGAGGCGACGCACCGGAACATCGTCCGCGCGTTCCACGAGTGGCTGATCCTCCGCGCCGGGCCGGAGACCGAGGCGGTCTTCTGGTTCTCCGGCCACGGCTCCCGCGTCCCCGACCGGTCGGAGGTGAAGGGGGCGGAGCGGGACGGCAGCGACTCGACGCTCCTGGCGTACGACAGCCGGACCGGCGGGCGCGAGGGGGAGTACGACCTGTCGGACGACGAGCTCGCGTCGCTCCTCCTCGCGCTCACGCGGAGGACCGGACGGGTGACGCTCGTGACCGACTCGTGCCATTCGGGCGGGATGGCCCGCGGCGCCGGCCCGCTCCGCGTCCGATCCGGCCCCGCCGGTCGGGTCGAGCACGACTTCTCGCTGGTCGAGCCGTTCTGGCCCTCGGACGTGCCGTTCCACGACGACGGCGGTCCGCGCGCCGACCCGGGGCGTTACGTGCACGTCTCCGCCTGCGGGCCGCACCAGACCGCGGCGGAGTGGACCCTCGACGACGAGGAGGGGACGTCGTACGGCGCGCTGACCCTCTTCCTCTCCTGGCGCCTCCGCCAGGTCGAGCGCGGCGAGACGTACCGCCAGATCGTCGACACCGTCGGCCGCTGGATCTCGACCCGGCTCGACGGCCAGTCGGTCCAGCGCGAGGGGAGCATCGACCGGGAGTTCCTCGGCGCCCGCTTCGAGGCGCGGCCGCGAGGGTTCGAGGCGACCGCGCGCGGCCGGGAGCTCGCCGTCGCCGCCGGCCGGATGCACGGTCTCCGCCGCGGGTCGACGCTCCGCGTGACGGACCTCCGCGGGGAGGAGGTCGGGCGGGCCGAGGTGACGGACCTGCGCGACGTCTCCGCCGTCGCGACGTGGAAGGGGAGCGTGCCGGCGGGGACGGCCGACCTCGCGATGGTCGCCGTCGAGGTCGAGCGGCCGGCCGGACGCGAGCCGCTGGCGCTCCGGGTGGCGCACCCCGCGCTCGCCGAGCGGATCTCCGAACGGAACGACGTCCGCCTCGTCGCCTCCGATCGGGCGCTCGTCCATCGGCTCGAGGTCGAGCCGCCCGACGCCCGGCCGGGCTCTCCGGCGACCGTGGTGTTCCGGGACGTCGACGGGGTGCGGATCTGGCCCGGGCCGACCGAGAGCGCGCCCCGCGAGGACTGGCTCGATCACGTGGTCGATGCGCTCGCCGAGCCGCTCCGGAAGGAGCGCCGGTACCTCGAGGTGATGGCGCTCGCCGGCGTGGCCGGCCCGCTGGCGCTCGAGTCCCGGTTCGTCCCGCTGACCGCGGAGGACCTCGAGGGGATGGACGTCGGCGAGGGGCGTCGGGCCGCCTGGGGCGCGCGCATGTCGGACGCCGCGGTCCGGGCGTTCGGGAGCGGCGTGCGGCGTGGCGCGACGTCGAGCGACTTCGTCGCGACCCTCGACCCCCACGTCGACGGCGCGCCGCTCGCGCGACTCGACGTCTCGAACCCGACCGACCAGCCGGTGCACGTCACGGTCCTCTCCGCCACGGAGGCGCGGGAGATCACCGTGATCTGGCCGCCCGAGGGGATCGACTTCGTCGTCGGGCCGCACGAGACGCGGCCGGTCTACACGATCCTCGGCGTCCAGGAAGGGCTCGAGCTGGCGCGGCCGATGCGCGACCGGTTCCTGGTGATCGCGACCCGCGAACCGGCGAACTTCCATCCGCTGGCGCAGGCGACGACCCTCCGCTCGGCGCCGCGGGACGCGCCGGCCGGAGTCCCGCCGCTGATCGAGAACGCGCTGACCGGTCGGGTGACCCGCGGACGCCGGCTGCGGGTCGAGGAGCCGGAGGAGTCGTTCGGGGTCGCCGCCGTCGACGTGCTCGTCGCCCCGGCGCCGGACGGTCAGTAGGTGACGACGTCCTCGGCGGCGAGCCAGCCGTCGAGACCGCCGTCGAGCTCCACCCGGACCCAGCCCCCGGCCCGCTCGAGCACGGTGAACTCGCGCCCCGCCCGGAGCGGCTCCGTGAACGCCGGCGCGAAGCTCTCCGCGTTCCCCATCCGGGCGACCGCCTCGTCCGCGACGACCACCCCGTGCTCGGTCCGGTCGAACTCCCAACGATCGGCGGCGTGGGCGAGGCCGAAGAGGACCGCCCCGCCGACCGCCGCCCGGGCCAGGACCCTGGAGCCTCGACCGAGGAACAGCCCGAGGACGCCGCACGCGAGCGCGAGGAGCGACAGCCCGATCAGCAGGGACGCCGTCTCCGTCACCGAGAGCCAGCGACGCCAGAACAGCACGTGATCGACGAGCCGCCGCGGCGGCGCCGCGACGCCGAGCTTCGATCGGGCGAGGTCGAGGTTGCTCGCGAGGAGCGGGTCGCGGGGACGGTAGCGCTCCGCCTGGCGGTACGCCGCGATCGCCCGGCCGTACGCGCCGGCGCGGAAGTACGCGTTCCCCTGGTTGAACAGCACCACTCCGGAGTGGACGCCGCCGTCGAGGATCGACTGGTACGCCGCCGCCACCGCGAGGAACTCCTCGGCGCTCGCGGCCTCGGTGAACCGGCGGTTCGTCTCCTCGAACGTCCGCCGCGCCTCCGGGAGCGGGACGGCGGAGAGGAGCGAGACGACGACGAGCAGGCCGGGCACGATCACGAGACGGCTCCCTTCTTCCGGAGCGCGGCGAGGACGTCCTTCACCAGGGCGTCGGCGTCCTCCCCGGCCGCGGAGACCCCGCCGCCGTACCGGAGCCCGTCGACCTCGTCGAGGAACCGCCGCACGCGGTCGACCGTCGCATCGTCCACGCCCGCGGACCGGAGGTGGTCGGCCGCGTCGCGCGGGAGGAGCCCCGCCTCCGGCACGCCCGCGGCGTCCGCGGCGAGCCCCCGGAGCGCCGCCGCGACCCCGGTCGCCGCGGCGACGGCGTCCCCCGCGGCGGCGCGCTCCCTCGCCTCCGCCGCGCGCCGGAGCGCGCGGTCGCCCGCGGTCCGGCGCCGCTTCCGCACGGGGTCGCCGGCGAGCCTCCGCCGCCGCGTCACGAACCACGCCAGCAGGGCGTACGCGACGAGCGAGAGGACCGGCGCGGCGGCCGCCAGGGTCCTCGGGACGCGCTCGTCCTCCACCTGCCGAGGGTCCGTGAGGTTCCCGAACAACCCCTCCGCCCGGGTCGGGTCGCGGACGTCGGCGTCGGCGCCGTACCGGACGATGTCGTTCGCGCCGAGCGCCGCGATCTCCTCGATCTCGATCGGGACGGCGGCCGAGGCCGTCTCGCGGTACGCCTCCGCGTCGAGGTCGAACCAGGCGAAGCCGATCGGAGGGACGCGGTCGACGTCGGCCGTCGCGGCGCGCAGCGTGTACCGCGCCGAGAGCGCCGCCCCCTTCCGCTCCACCGTCGGCGGCTCGATCCGGAACGCGTCGGCGAACGCCGGCCGGGCGGCGAGGTCCGGCGCGTCGATCTCGTCGACGTTGCCGCGCCCCTCGATCTCGAGCGTCAGCACGAGCGGGTCGCCGACGCGCGCCCGCCGGGGCTCGACGTCGGCCCGGAGCGTGAACCTCGTGCCGAACGCGCCGTCGAAGGTCGACGGCCGCCCCTCCTCCGGGGCGTCGTCGACCTCGACGGTCAGTCCGCCGCCGCGGACGAAGACGTCCTCGGTCACTCCCCGCCGGTCCTTGACGTCGACGATGAACGAGCCGCGGACCGACGACGGCGCGAACTCGATCGCCCCGGAGCGGAGCGGGACGAACCGCCGGCGGAGCCGGTAGACGAAGTACTCGTCCCCGCGCCCGGCCAGCCCCGGCGCGCCGGCCACGGCCGCCGGGTCCGCGACCCGTCCCTGCAGGTCGAAGATCGCGGAGCGAGGGCGATCCATCAGCGAGAAGAGGTCGTTCCCGCGGAACGTCAGGTCGTTGACGGTGAACCCGACCCGCGGCTGCATCCCGCGCGGCTGGGCGAGGTGCGGCGTGAGCCAGCTCGACAGCTCGCGCGCCGCCTCGACGCCGTCCGGAGGCTCGACCCACGGCACGCGGAGGCGCGGAGCGGCGTCGAGGTACGCGAGCGGGTCGTCGTCCTGGTACGGCGGCGGGAGGCGACGGACGAAGACGCGGAGTTCGACGGTGAACGGCTGGAGCGGATAGGTGCCGCTCCGCTCGACCGACGCGTGGAGCTTCACGAACTCCTGGTCGGCCGGCGCGACCACGACGAGGTCGATCGGGTCGCCGCGCACCTCCTCCCCGTCGGCGTCCGCCGTCGGAGCGGGGATCCGGAGCGCCCCCGCGCGCAGCGGCGTCAGCTCGTACGAGTGGACGATCCCCCGCCTCGCGTCGACCACCCGGCGCCCCTGCACGAACCGGGTCACGACCTGGCTGTTCGTCTCCACAATATCGCCTTCGCTCAAATCCAATTGCAGG
>JBICIB010000095.1:0-3288 GCA_043101415.1 Planctomycetota bacterium JB042
CCGATCTCCTCGAGTTCCCGCGCCGCCGCCGCCCGGGCGCGCGCCAGCTGCTGCACGGGCGCGACGGCGCGGTGACGCCGCCCGCGGACGGGTTCGCCCTCGTCGACGAGACGAGCGGCGCGGTGACGAACCTCGTCCCGGCGTCGTTCGGCGACTTCCGCGGCGCGGCGACGCGCTCGCCGTGGGAGGTCGAGGTCGCGATCTCCCCGAGCGGCGACCGCGCGCTGGCGATCCTCGACGAGTCGGCGGCGATCCACGACCGCGCGTTCCTCCTCCACCTCGAGCCGGGCGGCGCGTTCCCGAACGGTCTGCCGATCGTCGAGGTGACGCCGGCCGGCGGCGTCGGGTTCGGCGCGGCGTTCGAGTCGGGGGCGACGTTCCTCGCCGACTCGGCGGGCGCGGACTGGATCGCGATCCCGGCGTCGACCGACCCGCTGGCGTCGGAGGCGTCGTACCCGGATCGGCTCCACCTCGCCCCCGCCGACGGCAGCTCGGCGCTCGGCGCGGTCTTCCCGACCTCGACGACGCCGGGGATCGATCGGATCGACCGGACGCTCCTGACGAGCCTCGACCGGCGGACGGCCTGCTTCGTCGCCGGCACGAGCGAGACGAACGAGAACGTCTTCGCGCTCACCGACCTGACGCCGGCCGGCGCGGTGACGTTCACGAACCTGACCGGCTTCGTCGGGCAGCGGCTCGGCGAGAGCACCGACGTGACCGACGGCTCGCCGAAGGTGACGGCGCTGTCGGCCGACGGCACCCGGTTCGCCGGCGTGCGCGAGGTCGGCGGCCTTTCGATCCCGTTCGCGGTGACGACCGACGGCGGCCGGTTCGGCGCGGTGCCGGACCTCGTCGCCGACGTCTCGTCCGGCGGCGACTTCGACCTCGACCACTTCCCGTTCTCGAACGGTCTCTTCCTGACCGACGACGGGACGCGGCTGCTGTTCCACCAGGGGCTCGCGAAGTCGTTCCTCTCCGACGCGTGCGACCAGTTCGTGGTCGACGTGTCGACGGGCGCGACCGAGAACCTGACGCGGACGATCTCCGGCCCCGGATACGACGGGAACCTCTCGGCGCGCCTCCTCGGCCCGTGGGCTCCGGCGACCGCGGACGACCGGCCGACGGTCGGGTACGGCGGGTCGTTCCTCGGTCCGGACCGGCGGTGGCGGTTCTTCTTCCGCGACCTGCACGAGCTGCTGCCGACCGACCGCCTCGACCTGTACGCGGTGTCGATCGGCGACGACGTGACGGGCGAGCCGTCGCTCGCGCTCGTGAACGTCACCGGCGACGCGTTCGAGCCGTCGCCGGGCGTCGCGCCCCCGCCCGGCGCGCCGTCGATCCGGACCGACGCCGGCCTGTTCCAGGAGCAGACGCCGGACTTCTACCGCGTGCGGCGGATCGGCGGCGGCGGCGTGTTCGAGGACCTCTACCTCCTGACCGCGCGGCTGACCGACGCGCCGCCGGGCGAGCAGTCGATCGAGAGCCTCTTCCTGTTCGACGGCGCGAACCCGTCCGCGGCGATGCGGCTGACCGCGTTCTCGCCGACCTCCTCCCCGATCGCGGTCGGGCCGCAGACGAGGATCCGCTCGGTCACGCCGAACCCGGTCGACGGGCGGATCGCGCTGGTGCTCGACCTCGACGGCTCGCGCGAGACGGCGGACCAGGAGCTGATCCAGATCGACCTGTCGTCGTTCGGCGCGATCTCGAGGCTCCCGGCCGGCCCGATCGCGTACGACCGGGCGATCGCGGCGGGTTCGTTGACGTGGCTCCCGTCGACGCCGGCCGGGCTGGTCTGGGTCGAGGGGACGGCGCCGCGTCCGGCGGCGACCACCGACGGCGTCCCGACGGCGGCGTCGGTCGACCTTCCGATCGACGGGAACGCGTGGTTCCTCGACCTGAGCGACCCGACGGGCCCGTGGCCTCTCCGCGCGGACACCGGCGCCCCGCGGCTCGTCTTCCCGCTCGCGGTCCGCTGAGCTCGTCCTCCTCCCCGCCCCCGCCGGCGTCGCGCGAGACGCGGCGGGGGCGGCTCGCGTACGCTCCCCGGAGCGGCCGCCCCTTCCCGACCGCCCCTGCCGCCCGCCTCCCCGACGACGACCGACGGAACGGACCGGATCGGACCGGACATGACCGAGCGCGACGACGACGACGCCCGCGACGACGAGGACGATCCGATCGGCGAAGAGCCGCGCGGCCGGATCCTCCGCTTCCCGCGGCCGGCGCCGCGGCGGCCGGTCGGCGCGGGGTGGGTGACGCCGGACGACGTCGACCGGGACGAGGCGCACGCCTACCTCCACGCGCTCGTCCTCCGCCACGTCGACCCGCGCATCGCCGAGGAGCTCGTCCCGCTCCTCTCCGACCCCGGCGAACGGGAGACCGCGCGCACGGCGCTGGCGGCGGTGGTGCCGCCGTCCGCGATGGCGCAAACCCTCGCGCACGTCGCGCTCGCGACCCCGGGGCGCGGTCGACGGCTCGAGGTCGCGCACGCCGCGCTGGCGCTCGACGACGAGAACCTCGACGCGCGCGTCGTCCGGACCGTCCTGACCGACGGGGACGACGACGAGCGGCTCGCGGCGGTCGCCGGCGCGCTCGAGGCGGCGCGGGGGCGCGAGCGGGCGGAGGCGCGGCCCGACGCCCTCGAGCCGGTCTTCGCGCGGGTCCGCGCGGCGGCGTGGGCGCGGGCGCGGACGGTCGAGAGCCGGCTCCTCCTCGCGCTCGGCCGGGACGACGAGGCGCTCGCCGCGGCGGAGGACGCGCTCCGCGCCGGCGGCCCCCTCCCCGGCGCCGCGGTCGCCGCCGCCGCCGCGCGGCTCTGCGCGGGGGACGGCCCGGCCGCGGCGCGCGCGCTCGCGACGGTCGAGGGGGACGACGTCGACGCGGCGGCGCGCTGGGGGCTCGCGCTGGCGTGGCGGCTGGCCGGGGACTCCGACCGGGCGCTCGACCACCTCGCGCTCGCGCGGCGCGAGGCCCCGAACGTCGAGGTCCGCCTGGTGCGGGACGCGGCCGCCGGGCTCGACGCGGACGACCCGCTGTCGGGCGTGATCGTCGCCTGGACGCGGCACGCCGACGCGCGCGCCTGGCTGCTCGGGCAGACCGAGCCGCTCGAGCCGGAGGCGGCGGCGGCGCTCCGCCTCGACACCCCTCTTCCCCGGGACGAGGACGGGCGCCTCGACGAGGACGCCGCCGAGGCGTACGGCGAGACGCTCGTCCGCCGCTTCCTCGTCTCCGACGAGGCGCGCCGCCACCTCGCCGCCGGCGGCTCGACCGCGCTCCCCCAGTGGGCGCTCC
>JBICIB010000096.1:0-3308 GCA_043101415.1 Planctomycetota bacterium JB042
CGGCGATCGGCCGCCGCCCCTCGGCGCGGCGGTGGTCGTCCTCGCGCTTCTCTTGACGATCGGGACGCTCTGGCCGGTGACGCAGAGCAACCGGGTGCGGGCGTCGATCCACGGGATGCTCCACTCGTCGATCCTCTACTCGATCGTCGACCGCGGCGTCCCCCCGGAGAACCCGTTCTTCGCCGGCGAACCGCTCCGGTACTACTGGACGTTCCACGCCGGCGCGGCGGCGACGGCGGAGCTCGCCGACCGCGACCCGACCGTCGTCTTCGCGGCCGGGAACGCGGCCGCGCTCCTCGCGTTCCTCCTCCTCCTCGGGCGCCTCGGGGCCGACCTGTTCGGGACGCGGCTCGCGGGCGCGCTCGCCGTCCCGCTCGGGTTCCTCTCGCTGAACCCGCTCGGCGCGCTCCTCCTCCGGACGCGGACGCCGTTGAAGACGCTCGACGAGATCGCGGCCGGCGAGGACCCGGTGAACTGGCTCACCGCGATCTCGCTCGGCGACGAGCGGCTGACCGCGACGTTCACGAAGTTCATGAACGTCTCGTCGTTCCCGCAGTCGTTCGCGCTGCTGGTCGCGGTCTGGCTCCTCGCGCGGCGGCTCGTCGACCGTCCGACGGTCCCGCTCGCGGCGCTCCTCGCGCTGGTCGTCGGCGCGTGCATCGCGCTCTCCCCGATCACCGGCGCGGTCGGCGGGCTGGCGCTCGGCGCGGCGGGGGCGACGCTCCTGCTGCGCCGCGCCGATCGGCCCGGCGCGACGTGGGCGTGCGGCGCGCTCCTCGCCGGCCTCGTCGTCGCGGCGCCGCTGGTCGCGATCGGGAGCGGGAACGCCGGGGACACGTCGGCCGAGCCCCCGCACCGCCTCGAGGACGACGGGACGCGCTACGCGGAGAAGGCGGAGGACGTCGCCTTCACGCTCGGACCGATCCTGCTGCTGGCGCTCCCCGGCCTCTGGATCGCCCGGCGGCGCGGCGCGGGCGCGCGGCTGCTGGTCGGCTCGCTCCCGGTCCTCCTGGCGTGCGCGCTCACCCTCGCGTTCCCGGTGAAGAGCGAATACAAGATGGTCCGGATGGCCGCCCCGCTGCTCGGCGTCTTCGCGGCCGGCGGCGTGGCCGCGCTCGCCCGGCGCGGGACGCTCCCGCTCGGCCTCGGCGTCGCGGCCTCGCTCGCGCTGGTCGTCCCGACCCACGCCCTGGCCTGGAACGTCTACCGGCGGCACGCCGAGGCGACGCTCCCGATGTCCGCCGACGGCACCCGGATCGTCGTCGACCCCGCGGCGTATCCGCTGGCCGGGATGTACGAGTGGATCCGGACGAACACGCCGGCCGACGCGGTGATCGTCGCGAACCCGTGGCGCCGGATGCTCGGCAAGCACTTCGCCGGCCCCCACCACGGCGAGGAGATCCCGGTCCTCGCCCGGCGGCCGGTCTTCACCGACACCCTCTACTACATGACCGACTACGAGCCAGACCAGCCGGCCCGGAACGGGCTCCTTCAACGGCTCTACGGGGGCGCGCGTCTCACCCCCGACGACGAGCGCGCGCTCGCGATGCTCCGGCGGCCGATCTACCTCCTGCTCCGGAGCGGCGACCCGGGATTCACGAAGGCGGCGCTCGGCGTCGCGCAGGACCGCCGCTGGGAGCGGGTCCACCAGGCCGGCGAGGGCGTGCTGTACCGGAGGACGAGATGACGCGGACGATCGCGAGCCGAGCCGCCGTGGCGCTCCTCGCCGTCGCCGCCGCGTCGTGCTCGCGCCGCCCCGAGCCGGACGGGCCGTGGCGCTCGGTCCTCCTCGTGACCGTCGACACCCTCCGCGCCGACCGCCTCGGCGCGTACGGCCACGACCGCGACACGTCGCCCGCCCTCGACGCCCTCGCCGCCCGCGGGGCCCGGTTCGAACGCGCCCTCGTCCCGACCCCGCGGACGACCCAGTCGCTCGCCTCCCTCCTGACCGGTCAGGATCCGCTCCGGCACGGCGTCCGCCTGCTCACGCAGTCGCTCGACGACGCGAGCGAGACGGTCGCCGAGCGGTTCCGGGACGCCGGGTACCGGACCGGGGCGTTCGTCGTCGTGCCGTTCTTCACGCCGGCCCTCGGGCCGCAGGGGCTCGACCAGGGGTTCGAGTCGTTCGACACGTTCGACGACCGGCGCGGGTTCGCGCGGGACGCCCGGGCGGAGGAGGTCGCCGACGCCGCGATCCGCTGGATCGACGAGCGGGGGGACGAACCGTGGTTCCTCTGGGTCCACCTCCGCGACCCGCACGCCCCGTACTGGAACCACCCGGGCGACGCGGCCGAGGGATGCGGCCTCGCCGACGCCCTCACCCCGGACTACTCCGGCCCGTGGAACGCGTACTTCCACTACTGGGCGGTCAAGCCGAACGGACGTCCCGCCGGCGGCGCCCTGACGAAGGCGCACCAGGACCGGAAGGGGCGCCTGAAGTTCGGGCACGACCGCCTGTCGGACGCGGACGTCGAGCGGGCGATCGCGCTGTACGACGGCGAGATCCGGTACACCGACCACCACTTCGGCCGGATGCTCGCCGCGCTCGAGACGCGGGGCCGCGCGGACGACACGGTCGTCGTCTTCAGCGCCGACCACGGCGAGTCGCTCGGCGAGCACGACTTCTGGTTCGACCACGGCGAGTTCCTGTACGACCCGACGCTCCGGGTGCCGCTCGTCGTCCACGCCCCGACCCGGCCGGCGACCGTCGTCGACGGCCAGGTCGGCACGATCGACGTCGCCCCGACCCTCCTCGACCTGTTCGGCCTCGCCCCGTTCGCGTCCGCCGACGGCCGGAGCTTCGCCGCCGCCCTCGACGGCGCGCCGTTCCCCGGCCGCAGCCTGTTCGCCGAATCGGGCGAGCCGCTGATGGCCGAACACAACCCCCGTTTCGCCCCCGCCGACGGCGCCGCGTTCGTCCCCCCCTCCGACCCGAACGACCGCCTCCGCGCCGCCGCCCTGACCGACCACCGCAAGTTGATCCTCGACCCCCGCGCCGCGCCCGGGAGCGAGTGGGAGCTCTACGCGATCGCCGACGACCCGCGCGAGCTCGCCGACCTCGCGACCGACCCCGCCTCCCTCGAGCCTCTCGCGCGCCCGCGCGACATGCTGAAGAAGATCGCCGCCGAGGACACCACCCTCGCACCGACCGACCTCACCGACGAGGCCCTGAAGCGCCTCCACGAGCAGGGGTATCTTCTCGGGAAGAAGTGATCGCAAAGCGCGGAGCCGCTCTCCTTATTACCAGTGCCTGTAACGAATAACGCGTCATCTTTACCAGGACATTTAAGCAAGGATATGGATATCGC
>JBICIB010000097.1:0-7335 GCA_043101415.1 Planctomycetota bacterium JB042
CGGCGATCGAGAGTCGCCGCCGCGGTACACTCGGCCCATGTCGCCGGAGGAGACGCACGCCGATCCGACCGACGCGAAGGCCGCCCCTCGCGGCCGGGGCGACGACGGCCGCACGATCCGACAGATCGTGGGCGCGCTCTCCCTCACGCCGCTCCACGGCGACCCGCGCGCGTTGCGGCTCGCCCTGAAGATCGTCCTCGGCCCCGTCCTCGCGCTCGCCGCGATCGTCGGCCTCGTCGCGGCCCTCTTCCTCCTGGGGTGACGATCCCGCGCTCTGAAGGAGACCTCGTCGAACGCGTGCGGACCACGGACGAGAGAAGCTTCGCGTCACGCTCGACGAGGGGGGCGACCCGCCGGGGGGAGAGGCGCGACAACCCCGAGGTTCCTGCAAAGAAAGGCCGAACGGGGTCCGCGAGACGACGCCGTACGGAGACGACCGAGGGACGTGGGCGGACCGTGCCGGTCCCGCCGTCACTCCGTCCCGGTGCCCGACGCGCCGGTGGCGTCCGAGGCGGCGACGGGGTACGAGCGCGGGCGGGACAGGAGCGGCCCCTGCCCGAAGTGCACGCCGCACGCCCGGACCTGTTCGAGGTCGCTCGGGTTCGTGATCCCGCACGCCACCACCGTCGTCTCGAGCGCCTGACCGAGGCGGACCATCTGGCTGACGAACCGGCGCCGACCGACGTGCTCGGCGCAGCCCCGGACGGACGACGCGTCGAGGAGGATCACCTCCGGCTCGAGGAGGATGATCGACTCCAGCGCGCCGCGCGACGCCGTCACGTTCGACATGGCGATGCTGACGCCGTACTCGCGCAGCGCGCGGACCTTCGTCTGCAGGGCGCTCATGTCCTTCACGACCTCCCGATCGCTCAGCTCGAGGCGCAGGCGAAGCTCGGGCGGGAGCGCGAGCCGCTCCATCAGCTCCTCCTCCCCCGCCTCGAGGAGCGTGTGCGCGAAGATGCCGACGTGCAGCCAGCGATCCGGGGAGAGGACCACCGGCGCGCGGAGGCTCGCCTCGAGGCAGAGGAGATCGACCTCGGCGAGGCAGCCGTCCTCCTCGCACTGGCGCAGGACGTCGGGGCTGAGCCAGGAGTCGACGTTGACGCTCAGCACCCGGAGCCTCGCCCCGACCTCGCGGCGACGGCCGAGCTCGTAGATCGACTCGACGGTCACCGGGATCGTCCGCCCCTCGAGGAGCTCCCCGCGCACGTCCCGCCGCGGAGCCCCTCCGTCCCCGCCGCTCGGCGCCGGTGGGCCCTCCCGGGCGCTCGTCACGCGGTTCCGGCCCGATCGCTTCGACGTCATCAACGCGTCGTGGCAGCGCGCGAGGAGGTCGGCGATCGTGGCCGACTCGTCTCGCACCTCCACCACCGCGAGACTGACGGTGGCCCAGACGCGCACGCTCCCGTGCTCGACCGGATCGCTCGCCACCTGGCGCCGGATCCGCTCGGCCGCGACGCGGGCCTCGGCCTCGCCCGTCTCCGGGAGGAGGAGGAGGAACTCGTCCCCCCCGACGCGGCCGAGGCGGTCGGACGGCCGCAGCCCCCGGCGCATCCGCTCGGCGACCTCCCGCAGGATCGCGTCGCCGACGTCGTGGCCGTACGTGTCGTTCACCTCCTTGAACCGGTCGGAGTCGACGAGGACCGCGGACAACGGAATGCCGGTGCGGCGCGCCCGCGCGACCTCCTCGATCACCGCCCGCTCGATCCCCCGCCGGTTCAGCACGTTCGTCAGGACGTCGACGCTCGCGAGCCGCTCGAGGCGGCCGTTCGCCTCCTCCAGCTCGCGGTTGAGGCGCTCGAGCTCCTCCTTCTGGCGGATCTCCTCCGTGACGTCGCGCAGGATGGCGACGACGGCCGGCTCGCCCTCCCACGTCGTCCGGACCGCGCGCAGGTCCGCCCGCCTCGAGCCGATCAGGTCGATCGACGTCGGTCGCCCCTCGGCGATCGGGATGCCGAGCGTCCCGCCGACCAGGCCCGACGCGTCCTTCCCGAACATCGCGGCGGCCGCGCCGTTCGTGTAGCGGATGATGCCGCCCCCGTCGAGCACCAGCACGCCGTCCGAGCAGTCGGCGAGGATCGCCCGCAGGCTCTCCTCCGCCTTCGTGCGGCGACCGACGAGGTGGTAGCGGTCGATCGCGCCGCGCACGGCCCAACCGAGGACGGGCGAGCCGAACTCCTCGATCGGAACGGTGGCGAGCTCGGCGGTCGACGCGGCGCGTGGGGCCCGGCAGACCTCCCTCGGCGCGCAGACGACGATCGGCCGCTCGACCTCGGTCCTCCCCAGCGCGGAGAGTCCGGTGTCGCGCCCCTTCACGTCGGTCGCGTGCACCACGAAGACGTCGGTCTCCTCGACCCCCGGTTCGTCGGCGACCTCCTCGGCCGCGCAGGACGACGCCCGGAACCCCGGCCCGAGCCGCGGGAGGAGCATCGCCTCCACGACCCGCCGGTCCGTCCCCGTCGTGACGAGGAGGACCGTCGCGGTGCCGCGCTCTTCCGATCTCGTCACCGTCTCCTCCCCGTCGCCTCGTTCATGACTCGCCGCCGGCTGCCGCGGCCAACCGATCGCGAACGGCCCGCGCGAGCCGCTCGGCGGTGAACGGCTTGCGGAGGAACGCGGCCTTGCCGCCGATCACGCCGAGCCGGGCGAGCACGTCGTCTCCGTACCCGGAGATGAAGATCGTCCTCACGTCGGGGTGGTCCTCGGCGATCTCCCGGGCGAGGTCCGGTCCGCTCTTCCGCGGCATGACGACGTCGCTGAGCAGCAGGTCGATCGGCTCGCCGTGCTCGCGCGCGCGCTCCAGCGCCTCCTGACCGTCCCCCGCCTCCAGGACCCGATAGCCGCACGACTCGAGCACGAGACGCGCCATCCCCCGGACCTCCGGCTCGTCCTCGGCCAGGAGCACGGTCTCGGTGCCGTGCGGCAGCCGGTACGGCTCCGATCGGGGGTGCGACTCGGCGGTCCGTTCGATCGCCGGCAGGTAGACGTCGAAGGTCGTCCCCTGGGAGAGTTCGCTGGCGACGACGACGTGGCCGCGGTGCTGATCGACGATGCCATGCACGACCGCCAGCCCGAGCCCGGTCCCCTTCCCCTCGCCCTTGGTCGTGAAGAACGGCTCGAAGACGCGGCCGCGCACCTCCTCGGACATTCCCTCGCCCGTGTCCGCGACCGAGAGGACGACGTAGGCGCCGGGCTCGACGCCGGGCCTCACCTCGGCGTCGTCCCTCGCCTCGACCCGGGCGCTCCGCGTCTCGATCGAGAGCCGTCCCCCCGAGGCCATCGCGTCGCGCGCGTTCACGACCAGGTTCAGGACGACCTGCTCGAGCTGGGCCGGGTCGACCAGCACCGACGGCAGCGAGGGCTCCATCCCGAGACGGAGCTCGATCCCGCTGCCGACCAGCCGGCGGAGCATCCGCTCGAGCTCCGACACGACGACGTTCAGGTCGGTCGGGACCGGCTCCATCGTCGAGCGCCGGCCGAACGCGAGCAGCCGCCGCGAGAGGCCGGCCGCGCTCTCGGCCGCCTGCTGGATCCCGACCACCGCCTCGGCGTCCGAGGGGCTGAGCCCCTCCGAGAAGGCGAGCGACTCGCAGTAGCCGAGCACGACGGCCATCAGGTTGTTGAAGTCGTGGGCCACGCCGCCGGCCAGCGTCCCGACCGCCTCGATGCGCTGCTGCTGCCGGAGGAGGTCGGCCAGGCGGCGTTGGTCGGTGACGTCGCGGAGCGTCGCCAGGTACGCGGGCGCGTCCTGCCACTCGACGCCGGTCACGCGCATCTCGCAGAGCCGACGCTCGCTGCCGCGGAGGATCTCGACCTCGGCCGCCCGCCCCTCCGCGACCGAGAACCCGAGCGACTCGCCGAGGAGCTCCTCCCGCCGGCGGCCGAACAGGTCGAGCGCCGCGGCGTTCACGAACTGCACCGCGCCCTTGGCGTCGACCACCAGCACCCCGTCGGGGTTCTGCGAGACGAGGCGCTCCATCTGCCGCGCCCGGCCGCGCGCGCGGAACCGGTCGAGCGCGTGCTGCATCGTCCGCTCGACCAGGTGGCGCGACGACTCGTTCTTGTTGACGAAGTCCATCGCGCCGAGGCGGCGCGCGAGGTTGCGGAGCTCGTTCGACTCCATCCCCGACAGCACGACGATCGCGACGTCCTCGCTGCGGGCGCGGATCGTGCGGAGCGTGGAGACCCCCTGCGAATCGGGGAGGTTCAGGTCGAGGAACACCACGTCGACGCGCCAGCACGACATCGTCTCGAGCGCGTCGCGGAGGGTCAGCGCGTGCTCGACCGACATGTCGTACTCCGAGAAGCCGAGCAGCCACTCGAGGGTCAGGTCGGCGTCGGCCTGATTGTCCTCGACGACCAGCACCCGCAGCAGCGGCCTCTCGAGCGTCACCATCGCTTCACCTCGGCGCCGAGCTCACTCGGAGCCGTCCTGCTCCTCGTCCGCGCCGAACATCTCCCGGAGCCGCGTCCGCTCCTCGTCGATCGAGTAGTAGCTCGGCACGCCGCTGAGGATCCCGTGGACCCCCTTGAACGAGTCCTTCACGTGCATTCCGTTGCCGTCGATCGTGTACTCGCGGATCCCCTTCTCGTGCCACGTCCCGCGCATCTTCAGCACGGTCAGGCCGCGCCGCATCTCCCCGTGCAGCTCGACGTAGCGGAGGAGGATGATCGTGTCGGTGATCGTCGAGATGTGGGTCTCCGTGATCGACTCGCCGCCGATCAGCATCGATGTGGTGTTCGTGAAGAGACCGGTGATCTCCATGTGCTTGATGGCGCTGGTCAGGGCGATCACGAACTCGCGGAACGACTTCGCGCTCGAGACGCGCTCGAACGCCGACATGCTGTCGACGGCGACGCGATGCGGCGCGAAGTCGCGGATGTCCCGCTTCATGTGCAGCAGGTGATCCTCGAGCGGCATGATCTCCGGGTAGCGGCAGACGATCCGCAGGAGGCCGTCCTTCTCCGCCTTCTCGAAGTCGACGCCCCACGAGCTCGCGTTCCGGGTGAGCTGCTCGCGGCTCTCCTCGGCCGCGAACAGGATGGTCCGCTCGTTCGCGAGCATCGCCGCCTTCACGTACTCGGTGACGGTCAGGGTCTTCCCGGTTCCGGTGGCGCCCGACACGAGGATGATCGAGTCGCGGAACATGCCGCCCCCGCACATCCGGTCGAGCTCGGCCACGCCCGAGGAGACCCGCACCGCCGACGACCGCTGCTTCAGCTCGATGGCCGAGAGCGGGATGATCGAGACGCCCGTCTCGACGTCGATCGTGAAGGGGTACTCCCCCTTGTGGTGCGCGGTCCCGCGGAACTTCAGGATCTCGACCGTCCGGCGGCGCTTCTCCTGGTCGAGCCGGTTCCGGAGGATCAGGACGTTGTCGGCGACGAACTCCTCCACCCCGAACCGCCCGAGCGAGCCGTCCTCCTCGGTCCGCTCCATCGTGATCAGCGTCGTGACGCCGAGCCGCCGCAGGCCGACGAGGATGCGCCGCAGCTCGCGCCGGACGAGGTGGCCGTCCGCGAACTGCGGGAAGAGGGCGCCGATCGCGTCCAGGATCACCCGCTTCGCCTTGGTCTTGCGGATCCCGTTCTCGATCCGGGCGAAGAGCGCCGAGAGGTCGTACACCCCGGCCTCGACCGTCTCCGTCTCGGGGTCGGCGGTGGCGTCGATCATGGCGATCTTCCCGCTCTCGATCATGTCCTCCATGCCCCACCCGAACGACCGGACGTTCTGCAAGACGTCCTCCGGGGTCTCCTCGAACGTGACGACGACGCCGTTCTCCCCGAACTCGTTCACGCCCGTGGCCAGGAACTGCAGCGCGAAGACGGTCTTCCCGCTCCCCGCCGTCCCCGCGATCAGGGTGCTCCGCCCGGCGGGCAACCCCCCTTCGGAGACCTGGTCGAACCCCACGATCCCCGTGACCAGCTTCGGCATCAGATAGACCGCGCCGTCGTCGCTCATGATTTCTCTCCAGTTGATGATTCCATTCCCGGTCCGAGGTCGAGCACCCTCGCGACGAGGTCGCGATCCCCGAGGTCGCCCACGAGGCGGCGCGACGGCTCCGGCCGCACCCGGATGAGGGTGGGCGTCGCCAACACGCGATCGAGTTCCGCGGCCTGAGGGTCGGCGAACACGTCGATCACCTCCAGGTCGACGTCGCCGTCGAGTCTCTCGTCGCAGATCGACCGGATGTTGTCGATCGCGGCGCTGGAGTGCGCGCGCCCCGAATGCACGTAGAGGCGGAGGTGGAAGCGCTCGTCTCGGTCGTCGCTCACCGGCTCCTCCGTTGTCCGACGCGGAAGTAGTCGACGAGCAGTCCCATCATCTCGAGCGCCATCAGGCGACCGTCGAGGGCGACCCGCCGGGCCCGTTGGCGGTTCTGCTCCACGCCGGCCCGTTCGAGCGCGGCGAGATGGATGTCGACGAGGTCGCGCGGCCCCCCGCCGCGGTCGCCGATCATCGTGGTGAGGACCTCCATCTCGGTCCGCGGCTTCTCCGTCGCGGTGACGAGCTGCTCCAGGTAGCGGGAGAGGAGTTCGAGGTACGCGTCGACCAGCGCCTGGAACACCTCCGGGATCCGCTCCTTGATCGACCCGGCCCCCGTCAACGCCGCGGTGACGCTGGTGCCGCTCGCCTCGCTCGAGAGCGCGCGGAACTCGTCGTGGACCTCCTGCATCTCCCGCTCTTCGGACTCCCGGTGCCGCGTGAGGGCGTAGCCGACCGCGCGGCGCAGCGGCTCGCCCCTCATCCGGGACTTGGAGAGGAAGTCCTCCGCCCCCCGGTGGACGCATCGCGAGCCGAGCCTCTCGTCCTCCATGCCGGAGAGGACGACGATCGGCACCCGCGTCGCCGCGGCGCGGATCGCCTCGACCGTCTCCACGCCGTTGCTGTCCGGCAGGCGGAGGTCGAGCAGCACGAGGTCGATCGGCACCGAACCGAGCGCGGTGACCGCGTCGGCGACGTTCGAGACGTGGAGGATGCGGAACTCCGCCGACGGCTCGCTCAGGTACTCCCGCACGAGCGTCGCGTCGGCCGCGTTGTCCTCGACCAGGAGGATGCGGCTGGCGGCGGTCTCGAGGTCGTTCACGGATCGGCCCCCGCTTCGCCGGGGAGCTTCACGACCTCGAGCCAGAACTGTTCGATGGCCCGGACCAGGTCGCGATGGGAGGAGAACCCGACCGGTTTGGTGACGTAGCAGTTGGCGCCGAGGTCGTAGCACGCGTCGACGTCGTGCTCGGCGTCCGACCCGCTCAGCACGACCACGGGGATCGAGCGGAGCGCCTGGTCCGTCTTGACCGTCGCGAGCACGTCGCGCCCGTCGACCTTCGGGAGGT
>JBICIB010000098.1:0-3869 GCA_043101415.1 Planctomycetota bacterium JB042
GCCGTGACGACCGGGGTCGCGGTCCGTCCGGTGTCGAGGAAGAGATCATGTCCATCGTGCGTGGGGGAGGACCCCGTCTCGCGGCGGGCGCGCGCGCCGCGGCGGCCGGGTGCGTGTCGATCCCCGAGGACGAGCGGGCGCGGCTCGACGCGATCGAGCGCGACTGGCTCCGGCCGGTCGCGGTCGACGACGCGCGGCCGCTGACGCTCGCGGAGCTCCAGGAGGCGGCGATCCGCCGTCACCCGGGGCTGACGGCGACGTTCCACCGGTATCGGGCGGCGCTGCAGCGGATCGTGCTCGACGGCGCGCTCGACGACCCCCGCGTGCAGTTCGGCGTCTTCCTCGAGTCGGTCGAGACGCGCGTCGGATCGCAGGAGTGGAAGGCGGGGGTGTCGCAGGCGTTCCCGTTCTGGGGGAAGCGCGACCTGCGGGCGGAGATCGCGCTCCACGACGCGCACCAGCTCCGCGAGCAGCTCGTCGAGGAGCGGCTGCGGATCGCGAAGGGGGTCGCGAGCGCGTACTGGAACCTGTTCGACCTCGAGACCGCGATCGACGTCACCGAGCGGCAGGTCGACCTGCTCGACCGGCTGTCGGAGTCGATCGAGGCGCGCTTCCTCTCCGGGACGACCCCGAAGGCGGACTACCTCTCGATCCTGATGGAGATCGACCGGCGGGAGTCCGAGCGGAGGAACCTCGGGCGGCGGCGCGTCGACGCGATCGCCGCGCTCAACGCGTCGCTCGACCGCGCGCCGGACGCTCCGCTCGCGGTCCGGTTCCCCGCGCCGGACGAGGTCGCGGCCTCCGCGGTCGACGCGGCGACGCTGGTCGAGCGGGCGCGCGACTTCGGTCCGGTCAAGGTCCAGGCCCATCGCGTCCTCCGCCAGGACGCGGCGGTCGCGCTCGCCGAGCTCGGGTGGTACCCGGACTTCTCCGTCGGCCTCGACTACATCGGCACGAAGGCGCTCGACGTCCCGGCGGGGATGTCGGTCTCCGGGAACGGGGACGACCCGACGATCCTCGGCGTCGGCCTGAACCTCCCGATCTGGTGGGACAAGAACGAGGCGGCGATCGAGCGGGCCGAGCAGCTCCTCGAGGCGGAGCGGGCGTCGCGGCGGAGCCTGATCCGGGACGCCGAACGGCGCGCCGTCGCCGCGGTCCAGCGGAGCCTCGAGAGCGAGGAGGACCGGGCGCTGTACGTCGAGCGGCTCCTCCCGCGGGCGGAGGAGAAGCTCGAGCTCTCCGAGCAGGACTACGTCGGCGGCCTCGTCGACCTCGACCGTCTGATCGCCGCCGAGCGGGAGGTGCTCGAGCTCCGCCTCCTCGCCGTGCGCGCCCTCGCCGACCGCGAGACGGCGCTCGTCGAGCTCGACTACCTGACGGGGGGCGCCCTGGGGCGCCTCGTCGCCGTCCGGCCGCCCGGCGCGGAGGACGTGCCGGAGGCGGAGGGGCGGGAGATTCGCAGGAACGGAGGTGAGCCGTGAAGCGCTCGCACCTCGCCGCGGTCGTCGTGGCGCTGATCGTGGTGACGCTCGTCGCGTTCTGGGTCGGGCGTCGGACGGCCGTCCCGCCGCCGGGGACGGCCGGGGACGGGCGGTCGGCGGCCGCGGTCGAACCCTCGGCGACCGCGCCGTCGGTCTGGACCTGCCCGATGCATCCGCAGGTCCGGCTCCCCTCGAACGAGAAGTGCCCGATCTGCGGCATGGACCTCGTCCCGCTCGAGGCGGAGACGGGGCACGACCATCCGCGCCGGCTCACGATGTCGGAGACCGGCCGCGCGCTCGCCGAGGTCCGGACGGCGCCGGTCGAGCGGCGGTACGTGGCGCACGAGGTCCGGATGGTCGGCAAGGTCGCGCTCGACGAGTCGCGCGTGAAGTCGATCACCGCCTGGATCGCCGGCCGCCTCGAGCGCCTGTTCGTCGACTACACGGGGGTCGCGGTCAAGAAGGGGGACCACATGGTCGTCCTCTACAGCCCCGACCTCCTGACCGCGCAACGCGAGCTGCAGCAGGCGGCGGAGCGCGCGCGCCAGCGCCCGGACGACCGGTTCGGGAGGGTGGCGCTGCAGGCCGCGCGCGAGAAGCTCCGTCTCTGGGGGTTGACCGACGCCCAGGTGGCGGAGATCGAGCGGGCGGACGAGCCGCAGGACCACGTCACGATCTACGCCCCCGCGGGCGGCATCGTCGTCCACAAGAACGGCTTCGAGGGGATGTACGTCGACGTCGGCACCCCGATCTACACGATCGCCGACCTGACGCGGGTCTGGGTCCACCTCGACGCCTACGAGTCGGACGTCCAATGGCTCCGCCTCGGCCAGACCGTCGAGTTCGAGAGCGAGAGCTACCCGGGCGAACGGTTCGAGGGACGGATCGCGTTCGTCCAGCCGGTCCTCGACGAGCGGTCGCGCTCGGTGAAGGTCCGGGTGAACGTGCCGAACGACGACGGGCGCCTCAAGCCAGGGATGTTCGTGCGGGCGGTCGTCCGTTCGAAGCTCGGCGAGGGGGGCGTCGTCGAGGAGGGGTACCTGGCGGGGAAGTGGGTCTGCCCCATGCACCCGGAGGAGGTCGCGGACGGCCCGGGAGACTGTCCGGTCTGCGGCATGCCGATCGTGACGACCGAGTCGCTCGGGTACGCGGGCGGCGCGGCGAGCGGGCCGCCGCTGGTCGTCCCGGCGACGGCCCCGCTCCGGACCGGCCAGCGCGCCGTCGTCTACGTCGAGGTCGAGGGGACCGACGAGCCGACGTACGAGGGGCGGGAGGTGGTCCTCGGCCCGCGCGCCGGCGACGACTACGTCGTGAAGGACGGGCTCGCCGCGGGAGAGCGGGTCGTCGTGGAGGGGAACTTCAAGATCGACTCCGCGCTGCAGATCCGCGCCCGGCCGTCGATGATGTCCGAGCCGGGCGGCGGCGAGGAGGACGACGCGCCGCCGCCGGAGCGGACGTACGAGGCGCCGGCCGCGTTCCGGGAGGCCCTCGGCGAGATCGTGTCGCTCTACGCCGAGGCGTCCGAGCGGCTCGCCGCCGACGACGCGAGCGGTGCCCGGATGTCGCTCCGCGCGCTCGAGCGGGCGGCGGCGGACCTCGACGCCGGCGCGCTCGACGCGGAAGCGCTCCTCGCGTGGGAGCGCGACCGGGAGACGATCCGGGCCGGCGTCCGCGAGGCGACGCGCGGCGCCGGCGACCTCGAGCGTCAGCGGCGCGGCTTCCTCGCGCTCTCCGAGGCGCTGCCGAGGCTGCTCCGCCGGTGGCGACCGTCGCTCGACGCGCCGCTCCGCCGGTTCCACTGCCCGATGGCGTTCGACGACCGCGGCGCGGACTGGTTCCAGCTCGAGGAGCGGATCGCGAACCCGTACTTCGGGTCGGCGATGCTCCGGTGCGGCGAAGAGGTGTCGGTGATCCCGGCCGGCGAGGAGCGCTGACGTGGACGGCGAGCGCACGTGGATGGATCGCCTGATCGGCTTCTGCCTCGACAACAAGGTCGTGGTCGCCCTGACGGCGGCGTTCGTGATCTTCTGGGGCGTGCTCGTGGCGCCGTTCGACTGGGAGATCGAGGGGCTCCCGCGCCACCCGGTGCCGGTCGACGCGATCCCGGACACCGGCGAGAACCAGCAGATCGTCTTCACCGAATGGGTCGGCCGGTCGCCGCAGGACGTCGAGGACCAGGTCACCTATCCGCTCACGGTCTCGCTGCTCGGCGTCCCCGGCGTCAAGACGATCCGCAGCAACTCGCTGTTCGGCTTCTCGTCGATCTTCGTCGTCTTCGAGGACGACGTCGACTTCTACTGGTCGCGCAGCCGGCGGCTGGAGAAGCTGAACTCGCACCCCCCGGGGACGCACCCGGCCGGGGTCCGCCCGTCGCTCGGGCCCGACCCG
>JBICIB010000099.1:0-4942 GCA_043101415.1 Planctomycetota bacterium JB042
CTCAGAACTGCAGCGTGATCGGCGCGCTGAGCGACCAGCCCGCGGTCTTGTTCGTCAACGCCTGGAAGACGACGTTGTTCCCCGCCGGCACGCCGCCGCCGTACGGGAGGGTGACGTCGACGATCCCGAGGGCGTCGGCCGGGAGCGAGAAGAGGTACGTGTTCCAGAGGTACCACTCGGGGAAGCAGGGGTTCGGCGCGGGGACCGACGGCTGGAACCCGCCGGGGACGTTCACGCCGTAGATGGTGGCGTAGAAGTAGATCAGCTCGCCCGGGTCCGCGCCGCCGGCGGCGAGGTTCAGCGGGCCGGGCGTCGGGATGTACGGCGTCGACGAGTCCATGACGAAGCGGCACGTCGGCTGGGTGAGCGCCAGCCCGTCGAGGCTGCCGACGCCCCCGGGGGCGAGTCCGACCTGGGTGCCGTCGGTGGCGCCCCAGCCGAAGGCGGTCGCCATCGGGATGCCGTTGATCGTCGCGATCGAGCCGCCGGCGGCCGTGGAGAGGATGCCGCCGCCCGTCAGGTACTCGCCGGAGAAGATCAGGTTCGGGAACGTCCCCGAGCCGGACGTGAACGTGCCGCCGTTCGGGTCGAGCTCGAGGCCGTCGACGTCGAACACGACCTGGATGAAGTTCCCGACGTTGTCGGCGACGCTCGCGTTCACGACCATCGTGTTGACGAGGTTCTCGTTCGCGGCGATGAACCCCGCGTCCGGCGCGACCGCGGTGACCATGCAGCCGGCCCAGGTCAGCGCGGAGGCCGGGATCACCGCGATGCCGCCGTCGAACAGCATCTGCGTCCCCCAGAGGATCGGAATGTCCTGCTCGAACGAGAGGAACAGCGCGCCGGACGGGTCGCGCGCCACGGCATCGACGTCGAACGAGAGGATGTTCGGGCTGATGCCGAGCGCCGTCCGGATCTGGAGGTCGTCGATCATCGGGTTGGCGCCCGCGCCGATGCGGATCCCCGACACGTCGCCGGGCTCGATGACGCCGCCGGAGGCGCACGGGAGCGGCACCTTGGTGGAGAAGAAGACGTCGCGGGCGGTGAACCCGGCGGACACGCCGCAGACCTCGAGCGCGTCGATCCGGCCGGCGAGCGGGGCGGCGTAGTAGAAGGCGTCGCCGTCGCCGTCGCCGGCGAGCGTGTTCAGGTTCAGGTGGTCGAGGAGCGTCTCCGCCGAGTAGACGCCGGTCTGCGGGCCGACGATCGCGATGTCCTCCGGGGTGATCGTGCCGAGGCTCGAGCCGCTGCTCCCCGAGAGCGTGCTCTCCACCCCGAGGGTCGTGAAGCTCAGCTCGTATTGAGCGTGTCCGACCGGGGCGGCGGCGGCGAAGGCGAGGGAGGAGCAGAGGACGGCGTGAAGTCGGCGCATCGGATCTCGGTCCTTTCGGGATCGGTTCGGGTTCGCCGGGGAGGGAACAAGCGGCGTGCCGAACCGCGCTGCCCGCCGGAGGAGTCGACCGGTCAACGACTTCCGGTGATCGGGGCCCGCGAGGGGTGGATGCCCGATCGCATCGGGACGCGGCGATGCGTCGGGTCGGCTGCCGCGTTCCGCTGCCGCTCCCGGGCGCCGGACGGACCGGTATCATCCCCCTCCATGGTGGGACGCGCCTCCCGACTCGTGCTCCGGACGTTCCTCGGGTTCTCGCTCGGCGGGCCGGCCGCGTCCGCGGGAGAGGCCGACGGCGTCGCCTGGTTCGAGCGGGACATCCGGCCGCTCCTGGCCGAGCGGTGCACCAAGTGCCACGGCGAACGGCGCCAGCGCTCGGGGCTGCGGCTCGATTCTCGCGCCGCGATCCTCGCCGGCGGCGAGCGCGGCCCGGCCGTCGTCCCCGGCGACCCCGACGCGAGCCTCCTGGTCCGCGCCGTCCGGCGGCTCGACGAGGACCTCGCCATGCCGCCGCGCGGCGCGCTCGATCCGGACGAGGTCCGGCGTCTGGAGGAGTGGGTCCGGGCCGGCGCCCCCGGGCCGGACGACGCCGTGGAGGCCGACGTCCCCGTCGGCTTCGACCTCGAGGCGCGGAAGGCGCACTGGGCGTTCCGGCCGCTCGCCGATCCGGAGGTCCCCGAGGTGGCGGACCGCGGGTGGGGGCGGAGCCCGATCGACGCCTTCGTCCTCGCCCGGCTGGAGGCCGCGGGCCTGCGGCCGGCGCCGGAGGCGTCTCGACGGGAGTGGGTCCGGCGCGTCACGTTCGACCTGACGGGGCTGCCGCCGACGCCGGCCGAGGTCGCGGCGTACGTCGACGATTCGTCCGACGGCGCGGACGAGCGCGTCGTCGATCGGCTGCTCGCGTCCCCGTCCTTCGCCGAGCGGTGGGCGCGGCACTGGCTCGACCTGGTCGGGTACGCCGAGACGCGCGGGCACGAGTACGACTTCCCGCTCCCGAACGCGTGGCAGTACCGCGACTGGGTGATCCGGGCGATCGCGGCGGACGTGCCGTTCGACCGGTTCCTCCGCGAGCAGATCGCCGGCGACCTGATCGAGCCGCCGCGGCGGCACCCGACCGAGGGGTTCGACGAGTCGATCCTGGGCACCGGCTTCTGGCTCCTCGGCGAGGAGGTCCACTCGCCGGTCTCGACGCGGGCCGACCGGATGGAGCGTGTCGCCGGGCGGATCGACGCGCTCTCCCGCGGCTTCCTCGGCCTCTCGGTCGCGTGCGCGCGGTGCCACGACCACAAGTTCGACGCGATCTCCGCGCGCGACTTCTACGCGCTCGCCGGGTTCGCGGAGGGGGCGACGTACGCGCAGGTCCGGTTCGAGACGCTCGAGGACGACCGGGCGGCGGGCCGCGCGCTCGAGCGGGCGCAGACGGACGGACGGGACGCGGCGCGCGCGGCGGCGGCGCGGGGGTTCGCCGCCGGGGTCCTCGAGATCGAGCGATTCGTGCGGGAGGCGCGCGCCGTGCGCGACGCCGGGATCCTCGACGGGGCGGAAGCGCTGTTCGAGGGGGACGAGGCGCCGAGCGTGCGGCTCGCCGGGGCGCGCGAACGGCTCCGGGCCTCGATCGCCGCGCGCGCCGCGGAGGCGGGCGTCGATCCGGCCGGACTGGCGGCGTGGACGACGGCGGTCGACGCCCTCCCGGAGTCCGCGGTCGAAGGCGTCGATCTCGGGGACGCGGCGGTCCGCGTCGACTACCGCGTCCCCGGCGAGACGCCGCTCTGGCAGAACGGCGTCTCGTTCCGTGCGACGGCGGCGGGGGAGGTGCTGGTCGGCGGGCGCGCGGAGCGGCCGGCGCGCCGCGTGTCGACCTTCGGGGCCGCGCGGTTCGACCCCGCGTGGCGTGTCGTCGAGCGGCACCCCGACTCGGAGGCGGACCCGGGGCAGCCGGACTGGCCGCAGGCCGGGGTGACCCTCAAGACGCCGACGTTCCGCCTCCGCTCCGGCCGGCTCTGGCTCCTCGTGGAGGGGGCGGGGCACGTCTACGCCGCGGTCGACAAGCACCGGATGATCAGCCCCCCGCTCCACGCGCGGCTGGTGAAGGGCTTCGGTCCCTCGGACGAGTTCCGCTGGGTCGAGCACGACCTGACGCCGTACGCGGGGCACCGGGTCCACCTCGAATTGAGCCCGCGCCTCGACGGCGAGGGAGGCGGCGACTTCGCCGTGGCGATGATCGCCGAGGGCGAGGAACCCCCGACGCTGCGGCGCACCGGGACGGGCCTGGCGGCGGACGCGTCGCCGGAGCGGGTCCGGGCCGCGTTCGCGGCCGCGTTCGACGCGTTCGCGAGCGCCCGCGACGGGGCGGTCGAGCGCCGGCTCGTCGACTGGTGGCTGACCCGGTCGGGGCGCGCCTTCGACGTCCCGGAGGGCGGGTCGGGCGCGTCCGGCGGGGCGGCGGCGGCGGAGGCCCGGCGGATCGCCGCGGCGTCGATCCGGCCCCGCTCGCGCCTCGCGCCGGCGGTCCTCGACGGTTCGGGCGTCGACGAGGACCTCCTCACGCGCGGCGATCCCCGGACCCCGGCCGGCCCGGTCCCGCGCCGGTTCCTCGAGGCGTTCGACGGGCCGTCGGCGCTCCCGATCGACGGGTCGAGCGGCCGCCTCGAACTCGCCGAGCGCCTCACGTCCCCCGACGACCCGCTCCCGGCGCGCGTCCTCGTGAACCGGGTCTGGCACCACCTGCTCGGGCGCGGGCTGGTCGCGTCGGTCGACGACTTCGGCGCCATGGGGGACGCGCCGACGCACCCGGCGCTGCTCGATTGGCTGGCCCGGCGGTTCGTCGAGTCCGGGTGGTCGATGCGGGCCGTCGTGCGCGAGGTCGCGCTCTCGAGCACCTACCGGATGTCGAGCGATGCCGACCCGGCCGCCGCGGAGGCCGACCCCGGAAACCGCATGTGGCACGCGGCGTCGATCCGCCGGCTCTCCGCCGAGGCGGTCCGCGACGCGATCCTCGCCGTCTCCGGGACGCTCGACCCGACGATGTTCGGACGTCCGGTGCCGATCCACCTCACCCGATTCCTGGGCGGCCGCGGCCGTCCGGGGCGGAGCGGGCCGGTCGACGGCGAGGGGCGTCGCTCCGTCTACCTGGCCGTGCGGCGCAACTACCCGTCCCCGTTCCTGCGCGCGTTCGACTTCCCGCCGCCGGCGCAGACGATGGGACGCCGCAGCGTCTCGAACGTCCCGGCGCAGGCGCTCTCGCTGATGAACGACCCGTTCGTCGTCGGCGAGGCGCGCCGTTGGGCCGAGCGCGAGGTCGAGGCCGGCGGGACCGTCCCCGAGATCGTCGACCGGATGGTGCGCCGGGCGTTCGCGCGGCCGCCGTCGCCGGACGAGGCGGAGTCCGCGGTCCGCTTCGTCGAGGCGGCGGGCGGCGGCGTCGACGCCGTGGCGGACCTCGGCCACGTGCTGTTCAACGTGAAGGAGTTCGCGGCGGGTCGGGAGCGACGGGAGGGTCGGGTCGCGGTCGATCATCGCAGGAAGACGAACTCCATCACAGATCGGAAGAGC
>JBICIB010000100.1:0-2728 GCA_043101415.1 Planctomycetota bacterium JB042
TTCACCTCGACCGTGATCCGCCGCTCCGGGACGAGGTACGTCCGCGCCACCCGGTTCAGGTCGTCGACCGTCACCTCCTCGATCCGCTCCGCCCGCCGGTTCAGCCAGCCCGGCGAACCGTGGAAGACGGCGGCGGTCCCGATCTGCTGCGCCTTCGACTCGACGGTGGTCGTCGCGTCGACGAGCGAACGTCGGAACGACGCCTTCACCTTCGACAGCTCCGCCTCGGTCACCCCCTCTCCCTTCAGCGTCTCGAGCTCCTCGTCGATCAGCCCGAGCACGCCGTCGACGTCCCCGAACGGCATCGTCATCGCGCCGGCCGCGGCGACGCCGGTCTGCTCCAGCGCGAACGCGCCGGCCATCGCCATCGGCGCCTTCTCCTCCTCGTCGACGATCCGGCGGTAGAGGCGGCTGCTCTCCCCCCCGCCGAGCACCTCCATGACCATCTCCAGCGCCATCGCGTCGTCGTGGTCCTGGGGGACGGTGCGGTAGGCCGCCGCGATGATCGGCACCGGCCCGCTCCGCTCCTCGATCTCGATCACGAGCGGCTCGTCGCGGAGCGGCTCCTCGACCTCGACCCGCGGCGGGTCGGCGCACCGTGGGATCCACCCGAACGCCTCCTCCGCCTGCGCGAACACGTCCTCGTGGTCGACGTCGCCGACGACGACGAGCGTGGCGTTGTTCGGGACGTAGTACGTCTCCCAGAACCGGAGCAGCTCCTCGGACGTCGCCTCGCGGAGGTGGTCGATCTTCCCGATCGGCGACCACCGGTACGGATGGACGGTGAAGATCCGCTCCAGCACCTTCTCCATGACCGTGCCGTACGGCCGGTTCATCCCCATGCGCGCCTCCTCCTCGACCACGGCGCGCTCGGTCGCGAACCCCTCCTCGTCGACCTTCAGCGCCGCCATCCGCTCGGCCTCCAGCCAGAGGACCATCGGCAGCTGGTTCTTCGGGACGGTCTGGACGTAGACCGTCTGGTCGAAGGAGGTGTAGGCGTTGCAGTCCCCGCCGACGCCCCGGACGAACTCGAAGTGGTCCTCCGGCCCGAGGCGGTCGGTCCCCCGGAACATCATGTGCTCGAACATGTGCGCGAACCCCTGGCGCGCCGGGTCCTCGTCCTTCGAGCCGACGTGGTACCAGACCTGCACCGCGACGATCGGGCAGGAGGCGTCCTCGTGGACGACGACGCGGAGACCGTTGTCGAGCGACCTCTCGTGGAACTCGAGTTCCGGGGCGAGGAGGGAGAGGATCGAGAGGAGGGGGGCGAGGAAGAGCGAAGTCATGGAGTTCGCACCGTCGGCGGGAGTTCGAAGCGATCGAGCCTATCAGGGCGCCGCGCCCGGGAGAGCGGACATCCCCCGCCGACCGACGGTCTCCCGGGTCGCCGGACGGACTGCTATCGTCTCGACCATGCGCACCGTGCGAACCACCCCCCTCTCCCTCCTCCTCCTCGTGACCTCGCTCGTCCTCCCGGCGGTCGGCTGCTCCGACGGCGGCGGCGACGAGGAGGCGCTGCTCGAGAACCTGAGGCTCCGCATCGCCGAGACCGCGGCGCGCGACGAGCTCGACGTCGACCGGGTGAAGGTCCGGCACGTCCTCGTCTCGTTCATCGGCGCGCTCCGCGCGGACGACGCCACCCGGACGTTCGCGGAGGCGGAGAAGCACGCCGCGAAGCTCCTCGCGCGCATCGACTCCGGCGCCGACTTCTCCGCCCTGATGGAGCGGCACTCCAGCGATCCCGGCCCCGGCGAGTACGAGATGACCCGGGCCGACCGCGAGGGGATGGCGACGTCGTTCTGGAGGACGGCGTGGCGCCTCCGGGTCGGCGAGGTGTCGGTGGCGGGCTACGACGAGAAGGACTCGCCGTTCGGGTGGCACATCATGCAGCGCGTCGAGTGACCGACGTCCCGGACCTCGACACGATCCGCGCCGGCGTCACCGCCCGTCCGCCGAGGATCGCCCCCCCGATCGACGGGGTGAAGCACGCCGCGGTCGCGATCGTCGTGGCGCCCGGGGCGCGCGGGCCGGAGCTGCTGTTCATCGAGCGCGCGCACCACCCCCACGACCCTTGGTCGGGGGACATGGCGTTCCCCGGCGGCCGGCGCGACCCCGGCGACGCGGACATCTCCGACACGGCGCGCCGGGAGACGCTCGAGGAGACCGGCGTGGCGCTCGGGCCGCCGACGGCTCGGCTCGACGACTACGACGCGCGCTCCGGGCGGCGGCCGTGGCCGCTCGTCGTCACCCCGTTCGTGCATCTCGTCGACCGCCGGCCGGAGACGACGCCGAACCACGAGGTCGAGACGATCGTCTGGATCCCGCTCGCGGACGTCCTCGACCCGGTCCGCGTGACCCGCCACCGGTTCCCGCGCGCCGGCGTCCGCGTCGTCGTCCCCGCCCTCCGCCACGAACGGTTCGTGATCTGGGGGATGACGCACCGGATGCTCGGGACGTTCACGGAGTCGTTCGGGCATCCGCTCCCGGAGTGAGGCCGGCCCGCCGCCGGGCCTCCTCCTCGAACCACGGATCGCGCGGGAAGGCCCGGTCGTCCTCGAGCGCCGAGCGGACGGCCGCCGCCGCGTCCTCCTCGCGCTCCGCCTCGTCGAGCGCGTCGGCGAGGAGCAGCGCGGACGCGAGCGACGGCGCCGCGGCGACCGCTCGCTCGGCGGCCGCGACCGCGTCCTCGACCGTCGCCTCCGGCGCGCCGGCCGCGAAGAGGTCGGCG
>JBICIB010000101.1:0-3527 GCA_043101415.1 Planctomycetota bacterium JB042
CGGCGATCCTGCTGGTCCTGGAGGACGCGCTGCGGCGGCTCGACCTCGACTTCGGGCGTGTCGGGCGGGCGGCGCACGCGGTCGTCCGCCCGGCGCGCGCGGCGGCGGCGGCGGTGGCGCGCGCGACGGCGAGGGCGCGGACCGAACGCGCGCCGCGGTCGCCGCCCGACGAGACGATCCTCGGGACCGAGGCGACCGACGACGGGCCGGGCGGACCGGACGAGCCGAAGTCGCCTTCGGCCGCGCCGCCCGACCCCGGGCCGATCGACGCGGAGACGCTCTCCGAGCTGCGGAAGGCGAAGGAGCGCGCGAAGAAGCGCCGCGAGTGGAACTGAACCGGAGACGACGATGAGCGACACGGCAGAGAAGGTCGAGCGGTTCCGCGAGCGCTTCCTCGCGCTCGAGGGACGGACGGGCGAGGTGTTCGTCGGTCAGCCCGAGCTGGTCCGCGGGGTGCTGACGGCGATCTTCGCCGGCGGGAACGCGCTCCTCGAGGGGCTCCCCGGGCTCGGCAAGACGCACCTCGTGAAGACGCTGTCGCGCCTGCTCGGGCTGACGTTCTCGCGGATCCAGTTCACCCCCGACCTGATGCCGGCCGACGTCACCGGCACCAACGTCATCGTCGAGGACGAGGCGGGGCGGCGCTCGTACGTCTTCCGCCGCGGGCCGATCTTCGCCCACCTCGTGCTGGCGGACGAGGTGAACCGCGCCACGCCGAAGACGCAGGCCGCGATGCTCGAGGCGATGCAGGAGCGGAGCGTCACCGCGTGGGGGGAGCGGCACGAGATCGAGGAGCCGTTCTTCGTCCTCGCCACCCAGAACCCGATCGAGATGGAGGGGACGTACCCGCTCCCGGAGGCGCAGCTCGACCGGTTCCTGTTCAAGCTCTCGGTCCGCGGCGTGACGCGGGAGGAGCTGGTCGAGATCGTGCGCCGGACGACCGGCGGCGAGACGGCCGAGCTCGAGCCGGTGATGGCGCGGGACGAGCTGCTCGAGTGGCAGCGGTTCGTGCGGTCGGTCGTGGCGGCGCCGCACGTGCTCGACTTCGTGGCGCGGCTCGTGCTCTCGACCCACCCCGACGACCCGGGCGCGTCGCCGCGGGTGAAGAAGCTCGTCCGGTTCGGCGCGTCGCCGCGCGCGTCCCAGGCGCTCGTGCTCGGGGCGAAGGTCCGCGCGCTGCTCGACGGACGGATGAACGTCAGCTTCGGGGACGTCCGCGCCGTCGCGCTCCCGGCGCTCCGGCATCGGATCCTCACGACGTACGAGGCGGAGGTCGACGGGGTGACCGCGGACGACCTCGTGCGCGAGCGGCTGGAGTCGCTCCCGGAGACGGTCGAGACATGAGCGACGACGGCGCGACGGCGAACGCCCCGCTCCTCTCGGCGGAGTTCCTCGCCCGGCTCGCGGCGCTCGAGGTCGCGGTCCGGAAGGCGCTCCCGTCGACGATGCGCGGCGACCGGCGCGCCAGCCGGAAGGGGACGTCGCTCGAGTTCGCGGACTACCGCGCGTACGCGCCGGGGGACGACGTGCGCCACCTCGACTGGGCGAGCTACGCGCGGCTCGACCAGCTCGTGGTGAAGCTGTACCACGACGAGGAGGACGTCCGGCTGCACCTCGTCGTCGACGACAGCGCGTCGATGCGGTTCGGCGCGCCGTCGAAGGCGGACTTCGCGCGCCGGGTCGCGGCGGCGCTCGGGTGGATCGGGCTGTCGCACCAACAGCGGGTCGGCGTGACGCTCCTCGGCGCGGAGGAGCGTTCGGTCCCGCTCGTCTCCGGCCGCCCGTCGTTCCCGCGTCTGCTCGAACGGTTGGCCGAGGAGGCGCCGCCCTCCCGTCGCCCCCTCCACGAGGCGTGCCGGGCGTGGATGGACCGGGCGCGTCCGCGCGGGTCGATCGTGCTGATCTCCGACCTCCTCGATCCGGCGGGGCCGCTGGAGGTGCTGCGCGCGTTCCTCCGGCCGACGACCGAGGGGACGGTCTGTCAGGTGCTCGCGCGCGAGGAGGTCGATCCGGCGCTCGAGGGAGACCTCCGGCTGATCGACGCGGAGAGCGGCGACGTGGTCGAGGTGAACGCGACCGACGAGGTGCTCGCGGCGTACCGGGAGCGCGCGGGGCGGTTCCTCGCGCACTGCCGCGAGACCGCGCGGCGCCGCGGCGTGGCGTACGGGAGCGCGGTCACGGACGAGGGGCTGGAGGAGTTCCTGCTCCGGTCGCTGGTCGGCGCGGGGGTGTTGCGGTGAGCGGCGGCGGGCCGACGCTCCTGATCGCCCTCGGCGCGCCGGCGTGGCTCTGGCTCGCGGCCGCGGCGGCGCCGATCGTGCTCCTCTACCTGTTGAAGCGGCGGTACCGGGAGCTCCCGGTCTCCAGCACGCTCCTCTGGAGCCGCGTCCTCGAGGACGTCCTCGCCCGGTCGTCGTTCCGGCGGCCGTCCGAGTGGCTGTCGCTCCTCCTGCTGGTCCTCGCGGTCCTCCTGATCGCGGGGGCGGCGGCCGACCTCCGGTTCGGCGCGGGGGGGGACGCGCGGGCGCTCGTGCTCGTGGTCGACGTCACCGCGAGCATGGGGACGCGCGGCGAGGACGGGGAGGAACGGATCGAGCGCGCGCGGGAGGGGGCGCGCGAGGCGATCGACGGCCTCCGGAGCGGGGCGGCGGTGATGGCGATCGCGGCCGGCGCGGAGGCGCGCGTCGCCTTCCACGCCACGACCGACCGCCGGCTGGCGCGGGAGGGGATCGACCGCCTCTCCGTCGAACCGGCCGGCGGCGCGCTCGGAGAGGCGCTGGCGTTCGCGGCGCGCGAGGCGCGGGGGCTGGCGACGGCGGCGGGGCCGGCGCGCATCGTCGTCCTCTCCGACTTCGCGGTCGCGCCGGACGCGCTCGTGGAGGTCGACGTCGAGGGGGCGCCGGTCGTGCTCGTCGCGTGCGGGGCGCCGGCCGCGAACGTCGGGATCGTGCGAGCCGCGGTCTCGGGCGGCGACGGCGCGGTCGGGGACGGCGTGGCCCGGCTGCTGGTCGGCGTGGCCGCGGGCCTCGGCGGCGGCGACGGCGGGAGGGCGCGGACGGTCTCGCTCTTCCGGGACGGCGCGCTCGTCGGCGCGCGGACGGTCGAGGTCGAGCCGGGGGGCGAGGTCGCCGTCGCGTTCGAGGTGGCGCCGCCCGAGGACGAGCGGGGCGACGCGCGGTACCGGGTGACGCTCGAGCCGCCGGACGCGTTCCCCGCGGACGACGAGGCGTTCGTCGGCGTCCGGGCGAGCCCGCCGCCGCGGCTGCTCGTGGTCGGTCCGGCGAACCCGTTCGTCGATCGGCTGGCCGACGTCTTCCCCGGGCTCGAGGCGACGCGCGTCGCCCCGGGCGAAGGCTCGGCCGCGCTCGAGGAGGGCGCGCGCGCGCCGTCGTCCCCGTTCGTCCTCGCGCTCGTGACCGCAGCGCCGCCCGCGTCGACGGCGCTCCCGGCGCGGCGCGAACTCTGGCTCGGGGTGGTGCCGGACGACGTCGGGCTCGTCGCGGGACGGGAGGAAGATCGGAAGAGCG
>JBICIB010000102.1:0-3550 GCA_043101415.1 Planctomycetota bacterium JB042
CGGCGATCCGGGCCGCGTACGCGTCCCGGCGGGCCGCGGCGAGGGCTTCCGCGGTCGGCCGCGCCGCGAGCGAGCCCTCCGCCGTCTCCAGGTCGTCCCGCAGCCGCGCGTACGCATCGGCGTCGACCGCGATCCGGCTGCGCAGCGCCTCCCTCGCCGACCGCCCCTCGAGGAGGGCGGCCGCGACGAGGGCGGCGACGACCAGGGAGACGAGGAGGGCGCGCATCCGGGCCATTAGAGAGATCCTCCGCCCGAACGGGACGCGTCCGTCAACGTCTCGGCCGCCACGGGCGTACCGGTTTCGGACCCGGTTCCGGTTGTCCGCGTTCTCGCCCGCCTGCTACCCTCCCCGATTCCGAACCCCCTCGCCGAACGGGGTCCCGTCCGTCCGGCGCGCCCCGCGAAGACCCGACCCATGATGCGATCGTTCCTGTCGGCCGGCCTCTCCGTCCTCGCCCTCCTGACCGCCTTCCTCGCCCCGGCGCCGGACGCCGCCGCCGCCGAGCGGCAGCGGGTCATCGTGCTCGGGTTCGACGGCGCGGACAGCGACCTCGCCCGCCAGTGGATCGAGTCCGGCGACCTGCCGAACCTCGCCCGCCTGGCGCAGGAGGGGACGTTCCGGCCGCTCGGCACGACGCTGACCGCGCAGTCGCCGGTCTCCTGGGCGTCGCTCGCCAGCGGGCAGAACCCCGGCAAGACGAACATCGGCGACTTCGTCGCGCGGGAGATCCGTCCGGGGACGGGCGACTCCCCGGGGTCGATCACCCCGCGGCTCGCCGGTCTCGAGCAGGATCCGGACCTCGTCCCCGCGGGCCGCCTGGGGGAGAAGGTCGAGCTCTCGACGACCGAGAAGTTCCTCCTGCCGCTCGGCGGCGAGGGGAACCAGATGCTCGCGCTCGCCTTCGTCGGGATCGGCGCCTTCCTGATCGTCACCCTGCTGTTCCGGCTCGTCTTCCGGATGAAGACGGCGCTGGCGGTCCTCCTCGGGCTGATCGCGGGGGGCGGCGCGGGGTACCTGCTGCACGAGCGCGTCCAGGGGCTCCCCGGGAGCTACCCGATGCCGGTCTCCGAGCTGCAGGGGATCCGGTTCTGGGACGTCCTGGGCGAGGCGGGGAAGAAGACGATCGGCCTCGAGGTCCCGACCGCGTACCCGGCCGACGCCCACCCGAACGCGAAGATCCTCGCCGGTCTGTTCACGCCCGACGTCACCGGGGGCCCGGGCTCCTGGTACATCTACACCAACGACGAGTGGGCGATGAACGACGAGGGGACCGGGAGCGGGGGGACGATCTTCAAGCTGTACGAGGACAAGGACGGCGCCTACCGGGCGACGCTCCCGGGCCCGGTCGACTTCGTCGCGGACCAGCGGTTCAAGGAGGAGCGGGCGGCGCTCGAGGCGAGGCTCGACGAGCCCGGCCTCTCCGACGCCGATCGGTCGGCGACCGAGGACGCGCTGTCGAAGCTGAAGTCCGAGCAGCGGGCGTGGAGCGACAAGAGCCGGAAGACGAAGGTCGACCTCGAGATCCGCCCCGACTTCGAGGGGAAGAAGGCGACGATCACCCTCGACGGGACGGCGCACGAGGTCGCCGAGGGGACCTACTCCGACTACTACCGGCTGAGCTATCCGCTGACCGAGTCGTTCTCGTTCGGCGCGGTGGCGCGCCTCTTCCTCGAGGAGTGCCACCTCGACGACGGCGGGAGCAAGCGGCTGCGGCTGTTCGTGCCGCCGGTCTCGATCTCGCCGGAGACGCCGCCGGTCCACCTGCCGATCTCGTCGCCGCGCGGGTTCGCGGCCGAGCTCGCCTCCGCGATCGGGCTGTACGACACCGTCGGGTGGGCGTGCTACACGAACGTCCTGAAGGACCAGGAGGCGCCGGAGGCGGCGTTCCTGCTCGGCCTCGACCACGTCATGGACTGGCGCACCCGGATGTTCGAGCACTGCCTCGACCGGGACGACTGGGACGTCCTGTTCCACGTCGAGTCGTGCACCGACCGCGCCGCCCACATGATGTACCGCCTGCTCGACCCGGAGCATCCGTCGTACGACCAGACGGCGCCCGACGGCACGCTCCTGCGCGAGAAGGAGGTGACCTGCTTCGACCGGACGTTCAAGCTGA
This sequence comes from Planctomycetota bacterium JB042, assembly GCA_043101415.1. Taxonomy (GTDB): domain Bacteria; phylum Planctomycetota; class B15-G4; order B15-G4; family JADJEK01; genus JAUIEL01. The sequence continues at coordinate 2,118 of JBICIB010000102.1, forward strand.
AGAACGCCGTCAAGGAGGTCTACAAGGAGATGGACCGGATCGTCGGGCGGCTGCTCGACAAGCTGCAGACCGGCAAGTACGGCGACGTGAAGCTGATGATCGTCTCCGACCACGGGTTCGAGCCGTGGCGGCACGACGTCAACGTCAACGTCTGGCTGAACCGGGCCGGCTACCTGAAGCTGAAGGGCGAGGTCGCGGCGCAGGCGGACGGGCCCGAGGCGGTCCGCGCGGTCGTCGACGGGCTGACCGCCGACTCGTACTTCCGGTTCGTCGACTGGGAGAACACGAAGGCGTACTCGATGGGGCTCGGGAAGATCTACCTGAACGTGAAGGGGCGCGAGCCGCAGGGGATCGTCGACCCGGCCGAGGTGAAGGGGCTGAAGGACGAGATCATCGAGCGCCTCGCCGGCTGGACGGACAACCGTCCGGGAGAGGGGAACCGCCGGGTCTGCCTCCAGGCGTGGGACGCGCTCGAGGCGTACGACGGGCCGGAGGAGAACATCACCCCGTTCGGCGACATCGTCCTCGGCCTCGGGGAGGGGTACCGGGTCTCCGGCTCGAACTCCGGCGGCGGCTACGAGAGCGAGCTGTACGACACCTGGGGCGTCGGCACCAACGAGCTGACCTGGTCCGGCGACCACGCCGGGAACGACCCGGAGATCGTGAAGGGGATCTTCTTCGCCAACTTCAAGATCCCCGACGCCGCGTTCGAGCCGAACCTGATCGACATCGCGCCGACGGTGCTCGAGCTGCAGGGGGTCGCGCTCCCGGCGGAGTGGGACGGGAAGCCGATCCCGAGGGAGTAGGAGGGCCGGGGGCGGTGAGCCCGACGCGGGTTCCGTTCCCCCGGCGGCAGGACCGAGCCCCACGTTCATGAAGAGAGCCGCCGGCGGTACTCCGCCGGCGGCTCTGTTTCGTTTCGCTTTCCGGCCTCTCCCTCGAGGACGGTGACTGCGGCTCCCCCAGCCCCCAGCCCCCAGCCCAGGGCCCCCTCACGCCTGCGCCAGCTTCTCCTTGCGGTTCCGATACAGCTTCTTGTCGACCGCCGCGACCATCTTCGCTTCGTCGAGGTGGCCGCCGAGGAACCGGTTCACCTCCCGCGCGATGCCGGCCGGATCGTCGACCGCCCGGCGGTAGTCGATCTCGAGCAGGTCGAAGTGGTCCTGCCAGCGCGTCATCGCGTGCGTCTTGTGCAGGTGGTTCTTGTAGAGCTCCTTCATCCGCTCGTCCTCGGCGCCCTTCTCCTCCGAGCGGTGGTCGAGCATCTTGTTCTGCGAAGCGAGCACCTCGTCGAGGTCGCGCCGCATGAAGACGACCTTGTAGAAGTTGTCCGGAGGGAGGTCCTTCAGCAGGAACGAGATCACCTTCAGGACCTTGCCGCGGCAGTCGCGGATGTACGACTTGTCGGTCTCCGACTCGAGGTCCTTCACCCG
>JBICIB010000103.1:0-3419 GCA_043101415.1 Planctomycetota bacterium JB042
CTCAGAACCAAAATCTGATGTGTTGCCAATTACACTACGGGGTAGCGAGTGCGCATCTTTCCTAACAGATGCCCTCCCCCCGGGCAACGCTCGCCGCCACGTCGCGCGAGGGCGGTCACCGCTCGGCGAGCGTCCCCTCCGCTCCCCTCCGCACCAGGTCGAGCGCCGTTCGCGCCGCGCGGAGTTGCACGGTCTCACGGTCTCCCGGGAGGACGACGCGCCGGGCGTGCGTCACGCCGTCGACCCGGAGGCCGAGCCAGACCAGGCCGACCGGCTTCTCGTCGGTCCCGCCGCCGGGTCCCGCGATCCCGGTGAGGGAGACGCCGACCGAGGCGCCCGACGTCCGGACGATCCCCTCGGCCATCGCGCGCGCCACCTCCTCGCTCACCGCGCCGTGCCGCTCGATCGTCTCCGCCGGGACGCCGAGCCGCGCCGACTTGGCGGCGTTCGAGTAGGTGACGCATCCCTCGAGAAAGACGTCGGACGCCCCGGCGACGCGCGTCAGGAGGCTCGAGACCAGGCCGCCGGTGCACGACTCCGCGGTCGCACACGTCCTCCCCGCCCGCCGGAGCGCCGCGATCGTCGCCTCCTCCAGGGTGACGTCGCCCCGTCCGAAGACGTTCGGACCGAGCCGCTCCTCGACCGTTCGCGCGACCGCCTCCACCGCGCGCTCGGCGGCCGCGCGGTCGGCGGCGTGCGAGGTCGCCGTCACGGTCAGGACCCCGCCCGAGACCGTGATCCCGACCCGCGGGTCGGCCCCCTCGCCCATGAACTCGCGCACCCGCTCGCCGACGATCGACTCGGAGAGGCCGTGCGCCCGGACCTTCGCCCGCGGCGGCGCCGCGCCCGGACCGAACCGCACGACGACGTCGTCGAGGAGCACCTCCTCCAGCATCGGCCGCATCTCGAACGGCAGCCCGGGGAGCGCCAGCACCAGCGCGCCCGCGACCTCCGCCCGGAGGCCGGCCGCCGTGCCGTTCCGGTTCTCGATCCAACGGGCCCGGCTCGGCCGGTACGCCTGCACGCGGTTCGACGCGGACATCGCCCGGCCGACCCGCGCGAAGAGGTCGGCGATCCGCCCGAGCTCCCGCTCGTCGAACACCAGCTCGTCGGAGGCCGCCCGCGCCAGGCCGTGCCGCGTCCGGTCGTCCTCGGTCGGCCCGAGCCCGCCGGTCAGGATCACCACCGACGCCCGCGCCGCCGCCGCGCTGACCGCCTCCGCGATCTCCTCGGCGCCGTCGCCGACCGTCCGGAGCCCGCGGACGTCGAACCCGAGCCCGCGCAGCGCGGCCGCGACCTCCTCCCGGTTCGTGTCCCGGATGTCCCCGGCCAGCAGCTCCTCGCCGACCGACAGCACGACCGCCGTCCGCTCGTCGCGCGCGGGCGCCATCGTCAGACGCTGAACCGGAAGTGGACGATGTCGCCGTCCTGCACCACGTACTCCTTCCCCTCGAGACGCATCTTGTTCTGCGCCTTCGCCTCGCGCTCGGAGCCGGCCGCCTTCAGGTCCTCGAACGCGGTCACCTCGCCGCGGATGAAGCCGCGCGCGATGTCGGAGTGGATCTTCCCGGCCGCGATCAGGGCGCTCTCGCCGCGACGGATCACCCAGGCCCGGACCTCGTCCTCGCCGACGGTGAAGAACGGGATGCTGCGAGTCGCCTCGAACGCGCCGCGGACCACCGCGCGGACCGCCGGCTCGGTCAGCCCGTACTCCTCGAGGAACGCGCCGCGCTCCTCCTCCGGCATCGTCGCGATCTCCGCCTCGACCTGCCCCCAGATCGCGAACACCGGGATCGCGACCTCGCCCGCGGCCGCCGACCGGACCTCCTCCAGGTCGGTCCCCTCCTCGACGTTCACGACGCCGAGGAGCGGTTTCTGCTGGGCGAAGCGGTAGCTCGTCAGGAGCGCCTCCTCGTCCGCGCTCTTCGCGATCCCCTCGAGCGTCGCCCCCTCCTCCAGCCGGTCGCGGCACCGCTTCATCAGGTCGAGCTCCCGCTCGTCGCGGTCCTTCGTCTTCGTCTTCCCCTTCTTCAGGTTCTCCTCGATCCGCTCGATCCGGCGCTCGACGATCTCGAGGTCGGCGAACAGGAACTCCTCCTGCAGCCCCTTCAGCCGCGCCCCCGGGCTCCCGCCGACGTCCCCCTCGTCGGCGGCGCCGTCGAAGGCGGAGACCACGCCGATCAGCGCGTCGCACTCGCGGATCTTCGCGAACAGCTCGGCCTTCCCCTTCTCCGCGGTCCGGGGGATGCCGGCGAAGTCGACGAACTCGACCGTCGCCGGCGTGTACTTCTTCGGCTGGAACAGGTCGCGCAGCCACTCGAGGCGGACGTCCGGGACCCTCACGACGCCGGTGCTCGTGTGGGTCAGGGGGTTGCCGGACGGGGGCGTCGGCTGGAGCCCCGAGAGCGCGGTGAAGAGCGTGGAGCGTCCCGCTCCCGCGAAGCCGACCAGGCCGATCTGCATGACGTTCGATCCCTCAGGTCACGGCCGGACGCGACGGGCAGCGAGGATGCCGATCTCGTACAGCACGAACATCGGCACCGAGACGAGGAGCAGGGTCACCGCGTCGCCGGTCGGCGTGATCACCGCCGCCGCGACGAGCGACCCCATGACGAAGGCGCGACGATACTCCGACTGCGTCTTCGCGGGGAGGATGGAGAACTTCGCCAGGACCACCTGCACCAGGGGGAGCTGGAACACCACCCCCATCAGCAGGGAGAGCATGACGACGAAGCTGAGGTACGACTCGACCCGGATCTCCGGCTTGATGTACTCCGGGTTCCCGTAGCCGAGCATGAACCGCAGCCCGATCGGCAGGACGACGAAGAAGCAGAACGAGATGCCGATCGCGAGCAGGGCGAACGAGACCGGCAGGACCCGCATCACCGCCTTCCGCTCCTTCGCGTACAGGCCGGCCGCGATGAAGCGCCACATCTCGTACAGGAAGTACGGCAGACCGAGCACGAGGGCGGCGTAGAACGCGATCTTCAGGTGGAAGAAGACCGCTTCCGTCGGGTCGATCGTCGTGAGCCGCGGATCGATGTCCGGGCGGCCGTGGTCCTTGATCCAGGTGATCGCGTCGAGGAACGGGAGCATCACGAGGTGCGCCAGGGCGTCCTGGAAGGCGAAGGCGACGACGACCAACAGCACCAGCGCGATGACCGACCGCTTGACGTGCCCCCGGAGCTCCTCGAGGTGCTCCGAGAACGTCATCTGCTTCCCGAGCGGCTCCGGGTCCGACGGGTCGGGCGGCGGCGCCGGCGGCGTCTGGGAATCGGCCATACGCGGATCACTCTACCGGCCGGACCGTCCGGGGACGTTTCGCGCAGACCCGCTCCGAGACGTGGGGGGCGGCCCGGGCCGGACGGCGTGGGCCGCCTTCCTCGTGCAAGGGTGGTCGGCGCCCGCTTCGTCCCCGG
>JBICIB010000104.1:0-3968 GCA_043101415.1 Planctomycetota bacterium JB042
CGCGGGACGATTCCGTACTCGCCGAACAGGAACTCCTTGAACGCCAGCACCCCGACGATCGGCGGGAGGAGCAGCGGGAGGACGGCCAGCGCGGCGACGGCGCCGCGGAGCGGGAACTCGACCCGCGTCACCAGGAGCGCCAGCGGCACGCCGATCAGCGCCGCCCCGAGGACCGACGCGATCGAGATCCACGTCGAGTTCCAGAGCGCGAGGAGGTTCGCCGGGCTCGCCGGGTCGAAGAAGCGGGCGAAGTGCTCGAGCGAGAGTCCGCCGCCGTCTCCCGTCAGCGCCCGCGCGAGGACGTGCACCGTCGGCCAGGCGACGAGCAACAGGAGCACCGCCGCCACGGGGAGCAGCAGCGACGGGCGGAGGGCGCGGGCGCTCAAGGCCCGTCGCGATCCATCGGCTTCACCTCCGCCTCCCAGCGCGCCATCCACGCGTCGGCGTGCTCGGCCGCGAACGACGACTCGACCGGCAGCGGCCGGTACGCGTACTCGGCGTGCCACGCCGGGAGGTCGTCGGCCGGGACGTCGTCGCGCACGAGCATCCGCCCGTGCTCGTGCATCAGCTTCCGCCCGGACTCGAGCGACGTGACGAACTCGTAGAACGCCCGAGCGGCCGCCGCGCGGGCGGGGTCGCGGTCCTCGTCCTTCACGATCGCGATGCAATCGATCACGATCGGGACCCCCTCCTCGGGGACGACGATCCCGAACGGGTACTCGTACCGGTCGCGCTGGAAGATCGCGTCGGCGAGGTTCCACATCCCGACCACCCGGTCGCGGTCCCGCTTGATCGCCTCGAACAGCTCGCGCGGCTGCGCGCCGTACTTCTTCGTGTTCCGGTGGACCGCGCGGAGGTATTCGAATCCCCGGTCGACGCCCTCGAGGTCGTTCCCGGCCTTCCACGCGACCAGCCACGAGAACGCGCCGCGCATGCTCCCGGACGGCGGCGGGTTTCGCAGCACGATCCGGCCGTGGTACTCGTCCGCCGTCAGGTCGTCCCACGACCTCGGCGCCTCCTCGGCGGCCATCCGGTCGCGGTTGTAGATCAGGATCTGCGGGATGATGAAGTGGGGGGCGAACCGATCCTCCGCGTCGCGGTAGAGCGCGTCGACCCGGTCGATCCACGTCGGCCGGTAGGTCTCGAGGAGCCCCTCCTCCGCCGCGATCGTGAACGTCGACGCCGGCGCACCCCACCAGACGTCCGCGCCCGGGTTCGCCGACTCGCCGCGCACGCGGGTGAGGATGGCCCCGGTCTCGAGGCCCTGGTAGCGGACGTCGACGTCGGGGTGCGCGGCCTCGAACAACGCCTCGAACTCGGCGCCGATGTCCGGTCCGTGCGGCGAGTAGATCACGAGCGGTGTGCGGCCGTCGTCCGAGCAGGCCGTCGGGAGCAGGGGGAGCAGCGGCAGCAGGAGCAGGGCGAGGGAGGGTCGTCGCGCGGGGTGGTTCATCGGGGGTCGTTCCGTTCCGTCCGTCGGTCGCCTCGCAGCGACACGAGGTTGGCCAGGAACCGGTACGCGCCGGGGACGCCCGCCCGCCACTGCCGGTACCACGCGTAGCCGGTGTAGACGTACCAACCCGCGCCCGTCCGCGCCACCAGGAGCCCTCCCCGCCTCGGCTCCTCCCCGGCGTCGGCGCAGGCGAGGAGCTCGACGTACCGCTCGTCGTACGACGCGTCGGGGAAGTAGAGCCCGCGCTCGTGCACCCATCCGGCGAAGTCGGCGTCGCCGAGCCGGTTCGGGGTCGACAGGAGCGGGTGCGAGGGCGCCAGGAGACGCACCGGGGCGCGTTCGTCGACGACGCGGGCGCGGGTCACGCGGAGCGGGAACGGCGCCAGCCCGGGGTCGTCCTCGCCGCGCCGGTTCCACTCGGCGGTCTTCTGGTAGAAGACGCCGAGCGTGCCGCCGCGCTCCGCGAACTCGAGCAGCCGATCGTTGAACCGGACCAGGTCGTCGCGCACCAGGTAGGCGCGGATGTCGACCAGGATCACGTCGAACGCGTTGAGGTCGCCGAACGCGAGGTCCCGCGCCGCCAGCCGACGCGCCGGGACGCCGAGATCGGCGAGCGCCGCCTCGAGGGTGTCGTCGTACGACCGGACGAGCCCGACGCGCGGATCGCCGGCGACGTCGGCGTCGAGGCGGGTCACGTTCAGCGGGTGGAGAGGGACCACGGGATTCCCCGCCTCCAGCCGGAGGGACGGTGCGCGGCCCGGCGGTCCGTCCCATTCGAACCGGATCGGGACGAGGTGGGTGCCGCGGCGGTCGGTCGGGAGCGCGCCGCTCCAGACCGGGGCGGTCGCGGTGTCGATCGGCGCGAGGCGGGCGGTCACCGCGCGGTCGAGCGGGTCGACGACCTCGACGACGGCGAGCACCTCGACCTCGCACGGCCCGCCGTGCGGGGCGCGGACGACGCGCGTCCGCGGCGCGAAGTCGACGGTCACGGCGGGGCGCGCGCGGTACGACGCCTCGCCCCGCAGCGTGAAGCTCCGCGCGTCGAACGCGAGACCGAGCGTCCGGGCGAACGCGGCGCTCGCCCGCCGCGGGTCGAACGCGTGGTACGCCTCCGAGGCCCAGAGGGGTTCGAGGTACGACTCCCGGGCGCCGAACCGCTCCAGGACCGGCGCGTCGAGCGCCTCCCGGTCCGCCGCGGCGAGGCGCGCCGGGTCCGCCGCGACGAGGCGCGTCACCTCGACGTCGCCCCGCACCGGGTCCGTCTCGACCCTCGTGTCGAAGCGGACGCCGACCGCGGCGGCGATCGCGACGTCGATCCGCTCGCGCAGCCGCTCGAGGTCGTCCGCGAGGAGCCGGCTCTCCTCGGGCGGGACGCGCGGGAGGGCGTCCCGCCGGTCGAGGAGGGCGGCGACGAGCGTGGGGCGGTCGTCCCGGCGCGGGAACGGCGCGGAGAACGTCTCCGGATCGAGGAGCGCGGCCTGGGCGTCGCGCGGCACGCCGCCGGCCTCGATCGCCCGGAACAGCCGCAGGCGCGTCAGGTGGGTCGGGTCGAACGGGTCGTCCTCCGGCCGGAGGAACGCCTCGTGACGCCGACGGATCACCCGCCAGGTCCGCTCGCCGTCGCCGAACCGGGTCCAGCGCCCCTGCGAGGCATGCTCCTTCAGGGCCCGGTGCGCCTGCTCGCGGAAGGTCGTCCCGCGGACCGGGTCGACGACGTCGGTGCTCAGGCGGACGAGCTCGGCCTCCGGGATCCTCTCGGCGTCGTCGTCGTTCCCGCCGGGGGCGGCGACGCGCTCGAGGAGGAGGGTGACCGCCCACGGCCGGAGTCCGTCCGCGAGCTGCTCGGGGAACGCGTCGTCCCGGGCCGCGAGGTCGAACGCCTCGCGCATCGCGATCGCCAGCGCGCGGTGCTGACCGTGGCCGTGGTCCGGGTCGTGGTTCGTGAAGACGACGTCCGGCCGCAGCCGTCGCAGCGCCTCCACGACGCGCTCGACGGTCCGCTCGCGACCCCACTTCGCGAACGACTCCTCCGCGGTCTTCGAGTAGCCGAAGTCCTCGAGCCCGAGGAAGAACGGCGCCGCCCCCTCGCGCGCGGTCGCCCGGACCGTCTCCACCTCGCGGATCGCGCCGAGCTCGCGATACAGCTCCGGGCCGATCTCGTTCTGGCCGCCCTCGCCCCGGTTGGCGAAGACCGCGAACGTCCGCAGCCCCCGTCCGTGACGGCAGAGGGCGAGGGTCGCGCCGTCCTCGTCGTCCGGGTGCGCGGCGAGGTTCATCACCCGTCCGAGGGTCCGGACGTCGAGGAGCGCCTGCTCGAGCGCGACGAGTCCGCGCTCGCGGAGGTCGGCGGCCGGGTCGATCGCCGCCGCGCGAGGCGAGAGCGCGACGACGGCGAGGAGGAGCGGGAGGGCGCGCGTGACCCGCCGGACGGGCGACGTCAACTCGGACCCCCGACCGCGGCCGGCGTCCCCGCGCCGCGGCGGCCGAGTCGGAAGACCCGCCCGAGGAGGACGCC
>JBICIB010000105.1:0-5428 GCA_043101415.1 Planctomycetota bacterium JB042
CGCGGAGGACCGGCATACGTGCCAGGACCCCGCGTCAGCGGCCTCCTCCAAGGAAAGAACGCTCGGACGCGGAGGACCGGCATGCAGGCCAGGACCCCGCGTCAGCGGCCTCTCCCACGGAGAAGGGGCTGACGCGAAGCGCCGGACCACGCTCTCCGGCTCCGCGTCAGCGGCCTCTCCCTTGCTCTCCCTTGCTCTCCCCTGCTCTCCCCTGCTCTCCCCTGCTTCCCCTCAGTACTGCAGCTCCAGTCCGTTCGTGGTCACGAAGCCCGCCAGCCCGACCGGGTCCTGCACGAACGCCTGCATCCGCGCGGTGAGCCCGACGGCGGAGGGGGGGACGACGCCGGAGAGGGTGAGCGTGCCGTTGCCGGGGCCGGCGCCCCCGAGGGGGACGACGAGCGACGGGCCGACGATCGGGGCGACGTTCAGGAAGCAGCCGCTGGCGCCGATCGGGAGCGCGGCCTGGTTCACTCCGAACAGGATCGCGACGACCGAGCTGCCGAGCGCGCGATCGATCCGGAGCACCTGCTGGCCGCCGGCGACCGGGCACGTGATCGGGAGGAGCCGGGGGACGAACGCGCCGGAGCCGGGACAGCCGTCGCCGTACTCGACCGCCGTGCCGGGGCACGAGAGGCTCATCCGGAGGATGTACGCGGCGCCGTCGTTCGTCGACGAGTCGTCCTCCAGCCAGCTCCCGACGAGGAGGTCGTTCTTCCCGTCGCCGTCGTGGTCCCCCATCGTCGAGATCGAGTTCGCGAACTCGTCGCCCGACGAGAGGACGCCGGAGAAGTTCCCGCTCGTCTCGTTGATCGGGTACGCCGCCTTCACCGTCCCGTCGCTCTTCAGGAGGAGGATCCAGAGCGTTCCGCCGGGCGCGCCCGCGCCGTCGAGCCGGGCGCCGACGCCGATGTCCCCGACCCCGTCGCCGTCGTAGTCGCCGAACGCGGTCACCGTCGAGCCGAAGTTCGTCCCGGCGAGCGTCGCGTTCAGGCCGCCCTGCGTGGCGCTGATCTTCTGCTGCCCCTTCACCGGCGGGTTGAAGCCGCCGTGCGCGTTCAGGAAGAGGATCCAGACCGCGCCGCCGTTCGCCCCGCCGTCGTCGTCCTGCATGGCGCCGACCGCGAGGTCGTTCACGCCGTCCCCGTCGACGTCGGCGATCCCGGCCACGCCCGACCCGAAGACGTCGTCGTTCGCGAGCGTCCCGGTGAAGTTCCCGCTCGTCTGGCTGATCTTCTCCGCGAACCCCTTCACCGTCCCGTTCGGGTTCAGCCGGCAGATCCAGACCGCGCCCCGGTTCGCGCCGCCGTCGTCGGTGAACCGCGCGCCGACCGCGAGGTCCTGGACCCCGTCGCCGTCGCGGTCCCCCATGTTCGCGACCGAGATCCCGAAGCCGTCGCCGTTCGCGAGCACGCCGATGAAGCCGCCCTGCGTGTCGCTGATCTTCTGGTGCGCCTTCACCGTCCCGTCGGACTTCAGGAAGAGGATCCAGACCGCGCCGCGGTCGGTCCCGCCGTCGTCGTCGCGGAACGTCCCCGCCGCGAGGTCGGTCACGCCGTCGCCGTCGAGGTCACCCATGCTGACGAGCGCCGAACCGAACTCGGCCTGCGTCGTCAGGACCCCCGTGAAGCCGCCCTGGCCGGTCGTGATCTTCCGCTGCGCCTTGACCGACCCGTCGAGGTTCAGGAAGCAGATCCAGATCGCTCCGGCGTCGAAGCCCGCGTCGTCGTCGCGCGACTCTCCGATCGCGATGTCCCCCACGCCGTCCCCGTCGACGTCGCCGAGGTACGCCACCGCGTGTCCGAACGTGTCCCCGAATCCCGGGCCGCCGGGGCCGAAGCCGGTGCTGACCGCGATCTTCCGGAACGACGCGACCTCGCCCGGGTTCTGGGCGGCGACGGTCGGCGCGAGCGCGACGGCGACGACGAACGGGAGGACGAGCTTCGGAGCGAGGCGCATGGGTGCTCTCCGGAGAGGAAGAGGGGGACGACCGGCCCCCGCGCCCGCGGCGCCGAAGGCGATCGTCCCCCGATTCTATCTCGATCCCCTCGGCCGCGGAGCCGAGCCGTAGAATCGTCCCCTTCGCCGCTCCGGAGGACGTCCATGAGCTTCTCGATGCCCGAGCGCCTGAACATGGCGACGTACTTCCTCGACTCGAACCTCGAGGCCGGACGGGGAGGGCGCACGGCGCTCGTGTCGAAGGACCGCCACGGCGCGGTGACCGAGCGGACGTTCGACGACGTGGCCGCGCTCGCGAACCGGACCGGGAACGCCCTCGCCGACCTCGGCGTCGAGATCGAGCAGCGGATCCTGCTCGCGGTCGGCGACGGGCCGGAGTTCGTCGGAGCGTGGTTCGGAGGGCTGAAGATCGGCGCCGTCCTCACCGCGGTGAACCCGCTCCTTCCTCCCGCGGACTACGCCTATTACCTCGAGTACACGCGGGCTCGCGTCGCCTTCTGCGACGAGGACTCGCTCCCGGGGTTCCTCGCCGCGCTCCCGGAAGCCCGCTGGCTGAAGGCGCTCGTCGTCGTCGGCGCAGAGGCGCCGGCCACGGGAGGACGGGCGAAGGTCGTCCGGTACGACGACGTCGTCGGGGGCGCCGACCCGCGACTCGACCCGGCGGACACGCACAGGGACGACGTCGCGGTCTGGCTCTTCACGTCCGGCACCACCGGGAAGCCGAAGGGGGCGGTCCACTTCCACCAGGACTTCGTCTTCAACTGCGAGCACTACGCGAAGCTCGTCCTCCGGTACCGCGAGGACGATCGGGTGATGGGCGTCCCGCGCCTCTTCTTCGGCTACGGGACCGGCTCGAACCTCATGTTCCCGTACCGCGCCGGCGCCGCCTGCATCACGTTCCACGAGCACCCGAAGGCGGAGACCGTCCTCGAGAACGTCGACCGCTTCCGGCCGACCGCGCTCGTCAACGTCCCGACCACCATCAAGAAGATGCTCCTCGCCGAAGACGTCCGCTCCCGTTGCGACCTGTCGTCGCTCCGCTTCATGACCTCGGCCGGCGAGGCGCTCCCGCCGGAGACGTACCGCGCCTGGAAGGAGGCGTACCCGGAGTGCGAGATCCTCGACGGCATCGGCTCGGCCGAGATGTTCCACGTCTTCCTCTCGAACTTCCCGGGCGACGTCCGGCCGGGGACGCTCGGGAAGCTCGTCCCCGGGTACGAGGTCCGGATCGTCGGTCCCGACGGAGCCGACGTCCCCGACGGCGAGGTCGGCACGCTCTGGGTCGGCGGGCGGTCGGCGGCGCTCTGCTACTGGCACGACCGCGAGAAGTCCCGGGCGACGTACCACGGCGACTGGGTCGTGACCGCCGACCAGTTCCGCCGCGACGACGACGGGTACTTCCACTACTGCGGCCGCGCGGACGACATGCTGAAGGTCGGCGGGATCTGGGTCTCCCCGCTCGAGATCGAGGAGTGCCTGCTCGGCCACGAGGCCGTGAAGGAGTGCGCGGTGATCGGGTGCGAGGAGGACGGGCTCGTGCTGCCGAAGGCGTTCGTCGTCCCTCGGGACGGCGCGGAGGCCGGGGACGCGTTGCGGGACGAACTCCTCCGTCACGCCCGGGAACGGCTCGCCCGCTACAAGGCGCCGCGCGAGATCAGGTTCCTCGACGCGCTCCCCCGCAACGACCGCGGCAAGGTGAAGCGGAACGCGCTCCGGGAGCTCGCATGAGCCCTCGCGACGCGACCCACGAGCTCGCCGCGCTGTCGACGACCGAGCTCGCGGCGCTGGCGGAGGACGCCCCTCCCGCCCTCCTCCTCCCGGTCGGCTCGACCGAGGCGCACGGCCCGCATCTCCCGCTCGCGACCGACGTGATCATCGCCCGCGAGACCGCCCGGCGCGCCGCCGCGGCGCTGGCCGAGCGGGACCGGACCGCCCTCCTCCTCCCCCCGCTCGCCTACGCGGTGACGGAGTTCGTGGCCGCCCACCCCGGGTCGATCTCGGTCCGCGCCGCGACCGTCCGGACCCTGATCGAGGAGATCGTGCGCTCGCTCTTCGGCCAGGGGTTCCCGCTCGTGGTGCTGGTGAACGGCCACGTCGAGCCGGAACACGCCCGGATGCTGAAGCACGTCGCCCGCGACGTCACCGCCGCCGGCGAGGGGACGCTCCTCTTCCCGGACCAGCGCCTGACCCCGACGGTCGAACGGCTCGGCGAGGAGTTCGGCCGCGGCGGAGGGCACGCCGGAGGGTACGAGACGTCGCTCGTCCTCGCCGCGCGCCCCGATCTGGTCGACGACGCCACGCGCACGGCGCTCCGTCCGAACCTCGTCGACATCGCGGCCCGCCTCCGCGACGGCGCCCGCGACGCCGCCGAGGCGGGCGGCCCGGACGCCTGGTTCGGCGACCCCGCCGCCGCGACGGCCGAGGAGGGGGAGCGCCTCTACGGCGTCCTCTCCGGGATGGTCGTCGACGCGGTCCTCGCCGCGACGGGTTCGGAGACCTCGGAGTGACGCCGTTCGAGACCCGATTCAAGATCCGGTTCGGCGAGGTCGACCAGGCGGGGATCGCGTACTACCCGAACGTCCTCCACTACTGCCACGTCGTGTTCGAGGAGTTCTTCGAGCATCGGGTCGGGACGCCCTACCACCGGATCGTCGGCGAACGGCACCTCGGCTTCCCGATGGTCTCGCTCGAGACGACCTTCCACGCGCCGTTCCGCTACGGGGCGGAGGTCCGGGCGACGCTCGCGGTGACGCGTGTCGGCGCCAGGTCGACCGACTGGGCCTACGAGTTCCACGACGCGGGGGACGGCACCCACCTCGCCTCCTCCCGGAACACGACGGTCGCGGTCGACATGCGGACGTTCGAGTCCCGCCCCGTCCCCGACGACCTTCGGTCCGCGTTCCTCTCCGAGGACGACGAGGCCGCGTGAGCGAGCCCGGCCCTCCGGCCGATCAGACGAGTTCGTCTCCCGCGGCCGCGACGTCGAGCTCGTCGCGGGCCCAGCGCCGCCGGGCGTCCGGGCCGTCGGCCGGCGCGGGGAGCGGGGGCGCGAGCGGCGCGGAGGCCTCGAACGCCCGCAGCGCCGCCATGGCCCCCTGCCAGGCGTCGGGGGTGCCGAGCGGGTCGATCGCCGCCACGAGCCGCGCGCCGTCCCCGTTCGAGTCGGAGTCGAGCTCGACGAGCTGCGCCAGCACGGCCCGGCTGCGCGCGACCGACGTCCGATCGTCCGCGGCCGCGTCCTGGCCCTGCCGCCGGAGCAGCCGCCGCGCGAGGAGGCGGCGCACCAGCCGCGAGAGGACGCGACGCCGTCGAACGACCAGCCGCTCGATCGCGCCTCCGAACCGCCCCGCGCGGTCGGCGGTCCGGCCGCGCACGATCGACGGACCCGGCGCCAGGAGCGCCGCCATCGCGTCGGCGACGAGCAGCAGCCCCTCGACCGCCGCCGCGCACCGCGGGCATCCCGGCAGGTGAC
>JBICIB010000106.1:0-9026 GCA_043101415.1 Planctomycetota bacterium JB042
GGACATCGGCGGCTCCGGGGACGAAACGGGCGTCGAGGAGGGAATCGCCGCCGAGCCGACGCGGGGACGCCGAACAAGGAAGAAAGGCCGGAAGCGCCGAGACGATCCCGTCCGTGGCGCGATCCGCCTAGCGAGGTGCTCGGCGCGCGGTGAAGACGAGGTCGGACGACGCGTCGGGCGCGAACTCGGCGCGTTCGACGTCGCCGTACGCGCGCCGCTCGTCGAAGCCCGCCGCCTCGAGGGCGGCGTCGAGCTCGGGCCAGGTCCAGGCGCGGACCCGCACCTCCTTCGTCCGCTCGATCCGGACCGGCGGGTCGGCCCCGGGGACGAGATGCAGCGTGGTCGGGAAGAAGAGGGCGTGGCGCCCGTCCCCGTCCGGCTTGAGCGGGCGGAGGAAGAGGATCTCCGCGGCGTCGTCCGCCGGGTCGGGCCGGACGTTCAGCGGGAGCGATCGGACCTCTCCGGCGAGGATCGGCCCGTAGTTCAGGAGCTGGCCGGCGAAGACGCCGCCGGGGAGGAGCGCGGCGGCGACCGCCGCGAGCGCCCGCGGGAGCTCGTCGTCCTCGAGGTACGGGAGGACGTTGCCGAGCGAGAACGCCGCGCCGAACCGGTCGTCGTCCGCGACGGCGAGCGACTCGATCGGACCGAGCACGAACCGGGGACCGGCCGCGCCGAACTCCCCCTCGTGCTCGCGCGCCTGCTCGATCATCGACTCCGACCGGTCGATGCCGAGGGTCCGCACGCCCCACGAGGCGAGGAGGCGCGCGTGCTCGCCGGGGCCGCAGCCGAGGTCGACGGCGGAGCGGTCGGGGGCGGCGGCGAGCGCGGCCTCGAGGAACGGGGTCTCCCGCCGCATGCGCGCCGGCCAGGCGATCAGCCGGCGGTAGGAGAGCCGGGCGAACGGATCGTCGCCGGCCGGGTCGTTCCGCGTTTCGTTCATCGGCCCTCGAACCGTAGCATCCGGACATGGCGAGGCGACGCGCGAAGTCGAACGAGGGACGAAGGTGGCCGACCGGGGCGGCCGTCGCCGCGGCGGCGTTCCTCGTCGCCGGCCCCCTCGTCCGCGCGGCGTGCGGCGACGACCCGGCGGGGGTCGGGGTCGACGCCCTGTTCCTCCTCCTCCTCGCGCCGCCCGCGGCGCTCGGCGCCCGGCGCGCCCTGGAGGGGGGGCGGCCGCCCGCGTCGTCGCTCGCGCTCGCCGTCCTCGTCGTCGTCGGCGGCGCCGTCGTCCACCTCGCGGCGGCTTCCGGGGCGCGCCTCGCGCTCGAGGGGAGCGGCGGGGGCGATCGCTTCCTCGTCCTCCTCCGGGACGCGGCGCGGGACCGGTCCGGCGCTCTCCTCCTCGCCTTCGCGGCGCTCGCGCTCGCGGACCGGGCGCTCGGCCTCCGGGGCCGGCTCGCCGCGCGCGACGAGGAGCTCGCGGCCGTGCGGGAGAAGGCGGCCGCTCTCGCCGCGCGCGGCACCGACGTCGCCCGCCGCCTGAAGGACGAGGCGGAGCGGCGGGGACGCTTCGAACGGATCCACCGCCACTCGCGGCTCGAGGCGTTGCGCGCGCGGCTCCGTCCGGGGTTCCTGGTCGGCGTCGTCGACCGCGCCCGCGCCGCGGCCGCGGACGATCCGCAGCGGGCCGAGCGGATGCTGCTCCGGCTGTCGCTCTTCCTCCGGACCGCTCTCCGCGAGGGGGAGGCGGACCTCGTCCCGCTCTCGGAGGAGATCGAGCGGACCGACGCGATCCTCGAGCTCGAGCGCGAGCGCCTCGGGCGGCGCCTCAAGTACCGCTTCGACGTGCCGGAGGAGCTGCTCGACGACCCGGTCCCCGCGCTCCTCCTCGCCCCCCTGGTCCTCCGCGCCGTCGCCGCCGGCCCCGGCGCCTCGAAGCGCGGCGGCCGGATCGACGTCGGCGCGTCGGCGGAGGACGGGCGGCTCGTCCTCGAGATCCAGGACGACGTCTCGGTCGTCGTGAGCGCCGACGAGGCGCGCAAGGATCCCGAGCTCGTCGCCCTCGGCGAGCGGCTCCGGATCCTCTACGGCACCGGCGCGCGGATCCGGAGCGGCGCGCGGACGGAGGGCGGGACGAGGCTGGTGGTGGAGCTGCCGCGCGCGGCGGGGGTCCAGCGGGAGGCGGGGTAGGGGGGGGAAGCAGGGGAGAGCAGGGGAGAGCAGGGGAGAGGGCGCTGACGCGGTAGACAACCGACGACGACAGGACTCCGCGCCAGCGCCATCTGTCCGAAGCGGGCGAGGCGGGGCCGGAGGAGGGATGAGGCTCCGAGAGCGACCCCGCAGCGCGACTCGAAACCGGGCGGAGACTCATCCGGACGCATCGCGCGAGGACGTGAGCGGGTCGGAGAGCTCGTCCCTCTTCCGGCGCCTGCCGTGGCGAACGCGAAGACGTTCCCGAACGCGTTTCAAGTCGCGCAGCGGCTCACCGTTCCCAGTACGCGTGGCGTCGATGTTCCCGGAGGAGCAGGGTGCGGCCGTCGGCGGCGGCGAGGCGGGTGAGGACGTGGGCGCGGCCCTTCGCGAACCAGAGGCGGTCGACCGCGCCGTCGACGGTCAGCTCGACCTTCCACGAGGGGATCGGTCCCTCGCCGGTCTCGACCGTCTCCTCGCCGGTGACGCGCACCACGCCTTCGCGCACTCGCTGGCCGCCGGCGCGATTGCCGGAGAGGAGGTCGAGGACGCGGACGTCCCGCTCGAACCCGGGGGCGAAGGGGAGCGCGCGGAGCTGCAGCGGCAGCGCGTCGCGGACGAGGTCGCCGGGCCGAAGGCCGACCGCCCGCTCGCCGTCCCCCTCGGCGTCGAAGTAGCTCGACCAGCGGAGCGTCCCCTCGACGAGCGTCTGGTGGGTGGCGCCGCACCACTCCTGGCTCGACGTCGTGACCCGCGGCGCCCGCGTCGGGTCGGCCCGCAGGACGAACGCGCTCGTCATCAGGTGGTAGTCGTAGTTCTCGGTCGGGACGGTGCGGACGTGGTTCAGCTTCAGGACCGGGACGATCTCCCGGTCGCCGTACGGCGGGTCCGCCTTGATCCAGCGCCCCGCCTCGTGGTCCTCCTTCACCACGATCAGCCGCGCCTCGTGCTTCCTCGGGCGGCCGTAGATCACGCGCTCGGCGTCGTACGTCGAGACCTCCGCCTTCCCGTCGTCCCAGACGTCCGAGTCGGCGAATCCGGCGGCGAGGGCGAGCGCGAGGGCGAGCGGCGGGGCGAACGTCATCGGTGGATCCTCCGGCGTTCACGATAGCCGGAGGTCGACGCGATCTCCCGGGCCGCCGGGCCGGCCCTACTTCGCCTCCCGCCCGGTCAGGCTCTCGAGCGCGGCGGTGGCGGCGGCCGCGGCCTCGCGGATCGGCTCCTCGGCGCCGCCGAGGAAGAGCCGGCCGAACGCGCCCATCGCGCGCACCTCGAGCAGCTTGATCGGCGCCGCCTTCTCCGCCTCGTTCGCGGCGAGGAGGGCGTAGCCGGCGGGGAGCGTCTCCATGATGAAGAGGGACTCGCCGCCGAGGATCATGTCGCCGTGGCGCATGCGGTTGATCAGCATCGTCTGGTAGTCGGAGACGCCGGTGATGATCTCGTTCGAGACGACCTTCGGCTTCATCCTGTCCGCCTCCTCGGCCTCGAGGTAGCGGAGGACGGCGTCGCCCGCCTCGCGGACCGCGCCGTGGTCGTGCGAGTGGACCTCCAGCACGCCGAACGCGCGTTCGACGATCTGGTATCCCGGCTCGACCCCGGTCGCCTTGATCGCGATGTCGGTGATCCGGTTGATCGCGATCCCCGGGGCGATCTCGATGTACAGGGACGCCTGCCGTTCGACCGGCATGTATCCCTGCGAGATCGTCGCCAGGAACGACGCGAGCTGGGGCTGGAGGACGTCGAGGTAGCAGAACGTCCGGAGGTCGACCTTGGCCATCTCGTCCTCAGTTCATGTAGGCGCCGTTGGAGATCACGACGCTGGAGCCCGTCATGCCGCGGCCGTCCTCCGACGCGAGGTGGACCGCCATCGCCGCGACCTCGTCGGCGTCGCTCATCCGACCGAGGGGGACGTCGGCGAGGATCGCCGGCATCGCGTCCTCCACGCTCTTCCCCATGGCGGCCGCGATCGAGCGGACGCCGGCGTCGGACATGTCGCTCTTCACCCACCCGGGGAGGATCGAGTTGACGGTGATGCCGCGCGCGGCGACCTCCATCGCGAGGCACTTGGTGACGCCGACCAGCGCCGCCTTGGAGGCGCAGTACGCGGTCCAGCCGGGGAACGGCGTGTGCGCGCCGATGGTCCCGATGTTGAGGATCCGCCCGTGGTCGTGGTCCTTCATCCGGCGGAGCGCGGCGCGGGCCGCGAAGTACGCGCCGTCGAGGTTGGTGGTGAGGATGTCGCGCCACTGTTCGTGCGTCACCTCCTCGTACGGCGTCGGCCCGGAGATCCCCGCGTTGTTCACGAGGACGTGGAGCCCGCCGTGCTCGTCGGCGACGGCCGAGATCGACCGCTCGACGGCGTCGAGGTCGCGCATGTCGAGCGTGAAGTAGGAGACCTTCCCGTCGATCGCGTCGGCGGTCTCCTTCAGCTTCTCCTCGCGGCGGCCGCAGATCGCGACGCGCGCGCCCTCGCGCGCGAACCGTTCGGCGATCGCCCGACCGATGCCGGTGCCGCCCCCCGTGACGAGCGCCACGCGCCCCTCGAGTCGTCCCATGTCGTTCCTTTCGGTCTCCGTCAGATCCGTTCCGCCACGAACCGCTCGACCTCCTCGCGCACCGCCTTCTCGAGCGAGAGGAAGCCGACGTACGGGACGGTCCGGACGCGCGCGTTGGCGGCGCGCGCCTCGTCGTGCATCTTCTGCACGAACGTGGTCCGGTTCCAGTGCAGCACGAACACCAGGTCGAAGCGGTCGCGCATGTCGTTCTTCAGCCGCGGCAGCTCGCGGTGCCACGACGTGTAGTCGGCGAAGCGCCACTCCCCTTCGACGCCGAGCGTGTCGACGAGGCGTCTGAAGTCGCGCTCGCGGTGGGTCCGTTGCTTCCCGGCGCCGCCGACGACGAGGACGCGCGGCGGCCGTCCGACCGCCTCGACGAAGGCGAGGACGCGTTCGGGGAGCGCGTCGTCCTCGGTCGCGTCCGCGGGGGCCTCCTCCGGCTCGTCCTGTTCGAGGATGTCGAGCTGGTACTCGAGGATCTCGAGCTTCATGTCCGCGATGTCCGCCCGCTGGCGCGCGCGCACGAGTTCGCTCTTCAGCTCGTTCTCCCGCTCGCTCGCGCTCTTCGCCTCGTCGAGCGCGTTCTTGAACCGGGCCGCGCGGTTGAACGCCACCCGGAGGTCGCCCTTCAGCGTCTCCCACTCCTTGTGGAGGAGGTCGTACTCGCGGTTCTTGTCGCCGAGACGCTGCTGCAGCTCGCTCAGCTCGCGCTGCAGCTCGTCGATCCGCTGCTTCAGCCCGTTCTCCCGCGCGTGGACCGATCGCTTCTCGCCCTCGCGCTGCTTCTCCGCGTCGTCCGCGCGCTGCTTCTCGCGCGCGAGCTTCGCCGTGAGCCTCTGCGCCGCGGCCTCGGCGTCGGCCCCCCGCGCGTCGTCCGACTCGAGCAGGCCGTCCTCGAGCGCCGCGAGCGCCTTCTCCGTCGCCTCGTCGTCCCCGAGCAGCGAGAGGACGAGCGCGGCGCGCCGGTCGGGCGGGAGGTCCTCGGCGAGGCGGAGCGCGACGTCGACCGCCGGCCCGCTCGGACGCTCCTCCGGGGAGAGGAGGGGCGGGGGGAGCCTCGCGTTCAGGGCCTCGAGGATCGGGCCGCGGGCCGCGTCGACCTCGAGCGTCGACCGGGCGAGGAGGAGGGCGTGGTCGGCCGGCTTCATCGTCTTCAGCCGCTTCCCCGGCAGCGGGTTCAGTCCGAGGCGCGGGGCGAGGGAGGTCAGCTCCTTCCGGTCGAGCACCGAGAGGAGGAGCGCGGCGAGCGGCTTCTCGCGGAAACGGGAGAGCACGACGTCCTCGGCGAGGACGACGGCGCCGGGCTCCCGTTCGCGCGTCTTCTCCATCGTTCGCGTCTCCGCCGCCGCCCGCTCACCTCGTGACGAGGACGACCACGACCACGAGGAGCACCACGCCGATCACCACCGCGGCGGCGACCCCCTTCCCGCCGCCGCCCGCCGGCGCCGAGGTGCCGGTGCGGATCTCGACCTGCGGCACCGGGGGGTTCTCCTTCTGGAGGGCGTCGTCGAGCTCGGGCTGCACGTCCGGCCACGGCGGGACCTCGCCGCCGTGGAGCGCGCGCAGCCGGCGGAGGGCGAGGCGCGCGCCGACGCAGCGCTCGCGGCAGGCACGCCGCCACTCGAGGTGCTGATGCTCGCGCTTCGACATCGCGGCCGGGTCGGCGGCCCACGTCAGGATCTGCCGCCCCTCGAAGTGCGGCAGCGCGACCGAAGGATCGAGCTTCGACGGCGGCGGCTTCTCGACGCAGATCAGCGGATGGCGCGCGGCGGCCGCCTCCCCGTCGAGCGCCCGGACGATCTCCTTCAGCTTGTCGAGCGCGGCGTCGAAGGTGGCGTCGTCCGCCTCGAGCGCGTCGCCGGCGATCCAGGCCCGGACGAGGCCGGCCGCGTCGCTCCCGTCGCCGAGCACGCCGTCGACGGCTTCCCGGGCCGCCGCATCGTCCTTCGGAGATGCGGTCTCCCGATCCTTCTCCAGCTCGTCGATCGCGCGGTCGACGAACGGGACGAGGAAGTCCTCGAACCTGGCGATCGGATCGGCCGGGAACTCCTCGACGACGCGGTCGACCGTCGCCCGGTGGACGCGCTCGTGCTCGTCCTCGGTCAGGATCCCGCGCTCCAAGCACCTGTGGTAGATGAGGTTGTGATACTCGGCGAACAGGTCCTTCCCCGCGATCGGGTCCCCGCCCAGCCACCACCGGATCCGGAAGGCGTCGCGGGCGCGGGGGTCGTTCTCCTCGTACCAGAGCCGGTTCAGCTCGCCGTCTTCGAGGGAGTGGTATTCGAGAAGCGGTCGCGACATCGGGAATCCTGCCTGGACGCGGAGTTCGGTTCATTAGAACGGAGCGCAGGGGGACCCGCAACGTCGCGCGTCCCCGCCTCCGTCCCGGTGATCCCCGTCGCATGACCGTCCTCCGCCTCCTGCCGGCCGCGCTCGTCCTCCTCGCCCTCGCCCCGTGCGCGGCGGGGGAGGAGTTCGTCGTCGGGGAGGGCGGGTTCGACACGATCCAGTCGGCGATCGACGAGGCGCTCGCGAACGAGGACCTCGTCGACACGGTCCTCGTCCCGCCGGCGAGCTACGACGAATCGGTCGCGATCGTGCTCACGAACGCCGACGCCCAGCAGAAGCTGACCCTGCGGCGCAAGGGGAACGGCGGGGACGTCGTGATCCGGGGGCAGGGCGGAGCGCCGGCCCTGACGATCGACGGTCCGGACGGCGTCCACCTGAAGAACCTCGTCCTCGACAGCGGGAACGACAGCGACGGGGTGTCGGCGCTGCTCGTCACCGGGACGACGCGGAACGTCGACGCGAAGAACGTGCACGGCGTGCCGGGGGACGACGTCGGCGTGATCGTCGGGCCGACCGCGGTCGGCGTGCGTCTCGACGGGAGCGACTTCTCGGGGATGCTCGGGATCGGGTTCCTGATCGACGGGGCGTCCCACACGCTCGACGACTGCCGCGCCAGCGCGTGCGGCCTGAACGGCATCGTGCTGAGGCCGACGTCCCTGAACTGCCTGGTCGAGGGCGCGGAGGCGATCGCGGCCGGGCTGCCGGCGGGCGTCGATCCGGGGGTGATCTCGATCGACGGGACCGGCCATCAGCTCCGGAAGTGCGTCGCGGGCGGGGCGGGCGCCGGCGGCGACGGGTTCCACGTCGAGGGGACCGGCCACGTCCTGACGAAGTGCGACGCCGCCGGGAACGGCCGCGCGGGGTTCAACCTGAACGGGGCCGTCGTCCGCCTCGACAAGTGCGAAGCCGACGAGAACCTGTTCGGCGTGCAGGGCGGCGGCCAGGGCGCGGTGATCGACGGCGGCTCGTTCGACCAGAACTCGTCGCACGGCGTCCTGCTGCTGCAGCCGGGGACGCTCGTTCGTTCGATCTCGGCCGAACAGAACGTCGGCAACGGCGTCTTCGTCCAGTCCGGGGTCGTCGGCTCGCGGATCCAGGACTGCCGGTTCGAGGCGAACGGGGCGGAGGGGGTGTTCGTCCTCGGCTCGTTCACCTGGGTCGAGGGGAACGTGGCGCGGGACGGGGACGGCCTGGTCGACGCGGGCTCCTCCAACTCCGGCCGGAAGAACAAGGTCAAGGGAAGCGGCACCAACGACTGCTGACCTGTCGCGGGTCAAGCTCGGACAGGGGGGCGGTCGATGAGACCCGGGGGGCCCGTCCGGCCCCCGGAGCGCCCGCATGCCCTCGTCGTCCCCCCCGCCTCGCCTCGATCCGCACGGCCTCGCCGTCGTGGCGGTCGGGAGCGTCTCGGCGCTGGGGGCGGCCGGCGTCCTCGTCGCGGCCTCCGTCCTCGGCCTCGAGGCCGCCCTCGGCGCGATCGCGCTCTCGAGCTTCGCCGTCGCCCTCGGCGTCCGGCGCGCGCTCCGTCCGGCGCGAAGCCTCCACGACGCCGTGCGAGGCCTCCATCGGGGAGACCTCTCGTCGCCGGTGCCGGTCCCGCCGGCCGGTCCGGAGACGGCCGTGGCCGAGGAGCTGGAGGGGCTCCGGCGGAAGCTCGTCCGACTGGTGCGCGACCGGAGGGATCGGAACGACCGGCTCGACCACGTGAACCTCCTGTTCGAGGCCGAGGTGGCGCGCCGGACCGTGGCCGAGCGAGGGCGGGCGGAGGCCGAGCGGCAGGATCGGGCGAAGTCGTCGTTCCTCGCCGACATGAGCCACGAGATCCGGACGCCGATGACGGCCGTGATCGGGATGGCGAACCTGCTCCGCGAGACCGACCTCGACGACGAACAGCGGGAGTTCGTCGAGTCGATCCGCGGCGGCGGCAGCCAGCTCCTCTGCCTCATCAACGACATCCTCGACTTCTCGAAGATCGAAGCCGGCAAGCTCGAC
>JBICIB010000107.1:0-4183 GCA_043101415.1 Planctomycetota bacterium JB042
CGGCGATCCGAGGCTGCCGGTCATCAGGACGTCGAGGTCCCCGTCGCCGTCCCGGTCGAGGAACGCGCCGCCCGAGCCCATCCGGAATCCCGGGTCGACGTGGAGCTTGCCGAGGCCGGCCGCGGCCGTGACGTCCGTGAACGAGATCGGCTGGGCCGGCGAGGGGGCGGCGGAGACCGACGCGGCGAGCAGGGCGAGAACGACGACTCGGAGCGGCATCGTGGATCCTCCCGGCGCGGACGCCTCAGGATAACGGTCGGGCGCGCGGAGGGGGACGGGGGAAGGTCGTCGTCGGTCCGAGTCCGACGGCCTCCGACGGGACGGCGAAGGGTCCGCGCGTGTGCGGCGCTCGCTCCGAGCGTACGATCCTCCGCGGAAGAGGAGGAGTTCGTGACCGCCCCTCCGCCTCGCCCCTCGAACCCCGGAGGCCGCATGTCGCGCATCTCGTCGTCGTTCCTTCTTCCCGTTCCGTTGCTCCTCCTCGCCGCGTCCGCCCACGCGGCCGACCGGCCCGCGTTCCACCGCCGGATCCCGCACCCGGCGATCGTCGACCCGAACGAGGACGCGCTCGGCGCGACCTTCGGATGGTCGATGACCCTTGGCGACGTCGACGGCGGCGGTTCGCTCGACGAACTCGTCGTCACCTCGTTCTTCCAGGACGACGACCCGTTCGGGAGCCCGGTGCCGGACGCGGGGGCGGCGTACGCGTTCCACACCCGGTTCCTCGTCCCGCACCCGCAGCCGATGCTCGAGCCCGCGACGCCCCAGTCGCAGCAGCACCTCGGCCGGCTCGACCCCGCGGTCGGCAACCCGCACGAGGACCCGTCCGGCGAACGACTCGTCTTCCTGGGTGCGATCGGTTCCGACCTCACGATCGGCGGGCAGCCGCTGAACAATGCGGGGACGGTCGAGACGTTCGACCTGAACGTCCCTCCGCCGGCGGGACCGAACGTCCTCTCCCTCGTCCCACCGACGGCGGCCTCGGACCCGGGGTACCCGGTCGGCGTGGCGGCGTTCGGCCACTCCATCGCGACGGGGGACGTCGACGGCGACGGGTTCGACGACCTCGCCGTCGGCGCGCACGACTCGGAGCTCGGGACGGGGCGCGTCTACGTCTTCTTCTCCCACCCCCAGTTCCTCGCGAACCCCCACCGGTCCTGGGTCGGGCTGAAGTCGACCGCGGGGACGGCGGAGTCGTTCGGTGCGTCGGTGGCGTTGATCGATCTCGACGGGGACGGACTCTGCGAACTGATCGTCGGCGCGACCGAGCGGTACGCCCAACCGGGGACCGGCCGGACGTACGTCTACGGAGGGGCGACGGTCAACGGCCTGACCAAGCTCGACCTTCACGTGGTCGCGGAGGATCAGCTCCTCACGCCGCCGGTCCCGTACGCGAACGCCGGGCAGTGGTTCGGTTGGACGCTCTTCGACGTCGGTGACATGGGCGGGACCGAGTATGCGACGGTGACGAGCCGGAACGACCTCGCCGTCCACTCCGAGGCGACGGACTGGCCGGGCGCCGGAGGTCTCGGCCCGGTTCCGGGCGCGGGAGCGTTGTTCGTGTTCATGGCGTGGGACTCGTCCGACCCGACGCCGCCCGCGAGCGCGCCGTTCCTGAACCCCTCTCCGGTCGTGCTCCAGACCCCGGTGCTGACCGACATGGGCACGGTCGTCCACCAGCCCCAGACGATCTCCCGCTTCGGGCGAGGTGCGGCGCCCGTCGAGTGGCAGGCGGGACCCGATCCGGTTCGCGGCCTTCTGGTGGGGGACCCGGACGCGAACGTGCAGGACCCGAACGACCCGGCGTACCCGAACGCGACTCCGGTCGACCGTGCGGGGCGGGTCTTCTTCTTCGAGGCGCCTCTCGACGCCGCGGGAGGGACCGTGAGCGACTGGGGACGGTTCGTGCTCCTCGAGCCCGCCGATTCGCTCGCCGAGGGGAGCGGCGTCCCGCCGATGGCGGCGATGACGAACGTGTCGCTGGGGCCGCAGCCGTTCGCGCGGTTCGGAGCGTGGATCGAGTCGGGACGGTACAACGGGTTCCTCGACCACGACCAGTTCGTGGTGTCGGCGCGCCAACGGTCGTTCTCCGGCCTCCCCGAGGCGGGGCAGGTCTACTCGTTCACCTGGCCCGACCCGACGCCCTGAGCGGATTCGGCGAGCGGGTAGACTGAGCCCCGCGAAGGGCGCCCCGCCCTTCGCGCGTCCGCACCGGAGGTCCGAGAAGATGCGCGGGATCGTGAACGTCGTCCGGGGTCTCGTCGTCGGGCTCGCCGCGGGGTTCGCGGCGACGGCGTCGGCCCAGAACCTGAACGTCTCGATCAACGGCGGGCCGCCGTCGTCGAGCCTCGGCGCCGGCGCGGGGCAGACCGGGCAGTGGAACAACGCCCCGACGAAGGGGTCGCTGATCCCGTTCGCGCTCGTCGATCTGTCGGGGGCGCCGACCTCGGTCCTCTTCGACGTGGCGTCGGCGGGGTCGGACCTCTTCCTGAACGACCCGGCGACGGCGGGGGACGATCAGTCGCTGATGGACAGCGGGTACAACATCGGCCCGCTCGGGTCGTCGCAGGTGAAGGTGACCGGGCTCGCGAACGGGACGTACGACGTCTACACGCACGCCTGGACGCCGCTGCACCCGACGACCACGGTCACCGTCTCCGTGCCGACCTCCTCCGACCCGCCGCAGGGCGTCGGCGGCGCGTGGCCGGGCGGCTACCTCCTCGGCACGACGCACGCGAAGCACACCGTCGACGTCGTGAACGGCCAGCTCCTCATCGACGTGCAGTCGACCGGGAGCACCGCGCTGGTGAACGGCTTCCAGCTCGTGCAGACGTCCGCCAACGCGTGGGTCGACCTCGGGAACGCCCTCCCCGGGACGGCCGGGGCGCCGGCGCTCGCGGGGATCGGCGACCTGACGTTCGGGACGATCGTCGGCCTCACCCTCTCGAACGGCGTCCCGAACGGCAGCGTCACCCTGATCGTCGGCGCCGGCGCCGTGAACGCCCCGCTCCTCGGGGGGATCCTCGTGCCGACCCCGACGTTCCTCCTGCCGCCGCTCCCGCTCGGCCCGTCGGGGACGCTCGTGCTGACGGCGCCGGTGCCGTCGAACGTGCCGTCCGGCGTGCCGGTCACGGTGCAGGGCTGGATCCCCGACCCCGGCGGTCCCCAGGGCTGGGCGGCGACGAACGGCATCGAGGCGATCACGCCGTGAGCGGCGGCGGGGGCGATTCGGGCCAGGGGATTGTCAAGCGGTCGTGATTCCGACGACAATCCCGGGATGTCGATGATCCCGCTCCTCGCCCCGGCCCTCACGCTCGCCGTCTCCGTCCTCGCGAACGACCCCGCGCCGTCCCCGGCGCTGTCGGTCGCCGACACCGTCGCGCCGCCGCCGGAGGCGACGGAGCAGGAGATGCTCGCGAACGCGGCGTACCGACGCACGACGTTCGACCTGTCGATCGGACCGCCGACCGGACCGTCCGACGCCACGGTCCGTTTTCCGTCCCCGAAGCCTCGCGGGGACGTCCGGAACGACACGGTCGTCCTCGAGTGGTACCGCGCCGTCTGCTCCGACGAGGAGGGGCCCGCCCCGGCGATGCTCGTCCTGCACATCCTGAACGGCAGGATGAGGGTGGCGCGGTCGGTCGCCCAGGCGTTCCGGCTGAACGGGATCCACGCGTTCGTGATGCACATGCCGGACTACGGCGAGCGGGGCGACGCGCGGTACCGGCTGAAGGTCGAGCGGTTCGAGGAGCGGACCTGGCAGGCGGTCGCCGACGCGCGGCGCGCGCGGGACGTGATCGCGGCGCTCCCCGGCGTCGACGGCGAGCGGATCGGCCTGCAGGGGACGAGCCTCGGCGCGTTCACCGGCAGCCTCGTCGCGTCGGTCGATCGCGCGTTCGATCCGGTCTTCCTCGTCCTGGGGGGCGGCGACCTGCCGTCGATGTTCGAGTTCGGCCAGCGGGACACGGCGAAGATCCGCGCCCAGTTCCTCCGGGCCGGTTTCGATCTCGACGCGCTGAAGGCGACGGTGCGGGCGGTCGATCCGGCGCGGCTCGCGCACCGGCTCGACCCGGCGCGGACCTGGCTGTGGTCGGCGGCGTCGGACCAGGTCGTCCCGCACCGTCGCCTTCAGCGCGTCGAGATCGAAACCGGCCCGGAGGAACTGGGCGCGAGATCGGAAGAG
>JBICIB010000108.1:0-6329 GCA_043101415.1 Planctomycetota bacterium JB042
GGTCGACGCGGCCCGGGCGCTCGCCGCGCTGTACGCCCGTCGCGACGAGGCCGACCCGGACGGCGGACACGCCGCCGAAGCGGAACGCTGGCGGGCCGTCGTCGAAGCGGTGGAGGCGCCCGAGTGACCGACGTCACCCTGCTCCTCGGGCGCGTCGACGACGGCGACCCGACCGCGTCCGACGAGCTGTACGCGCTCGTCTACGAGGAGCTCCGCGCGATGGCGCGCCGGCAGATGGCGCGCGAGCGCCCGGGCCGGACCCTGCAGGCGACCGCGCTCGTGCACGAGGCGTACCTGAAGCTCGTCGGCGCCGAGGGGGAGGACGGCTGGGCGAACCGCCGGCACTTCTTCAAGGCGGCGGCGGAGAAGATGCGCCAGATCCTGATCGACGCGGCGCGCGAGAAGGGGGCGCGGAAGCGCGGCGGCGGGTGGCGCCGCCTCTCGCTCGACCACGCCGGCCTCGCCCTCGACACCCCTCCGGACGGGCTGCTCGACCTGGACGACGCGATCACCGCGCTCGAGGCGGAGCACCCGCTCCGCGCCGAGCTGGTGAAGCTCCGGCTGTTCGCCGGGCTCGGGCAGGGCGAGGCGGCCGCGGCGCTCGACCTCGCGCCGACGACCGCCGACCGGCAGTGGGCGTTCGCGCGCGCCTGGCTCTGGCGGTACCTCGAGAAAACCTGAGAACCCGCGGGGTCGGCCGGCCGGGCTCTCCGCGTGGGGGGCCGAACACCCAATCGTCGGACCCGGCCGCCGCGCCGGGCTCAGGAGACCCTCACGATGCGCCCGATCGTCTCGCTCGCCCTCTCGCTGACCCTGTTCGCCGCCGCGCCCGCGTCGGCCGCCCCGCCGCAGTTCCTCGGCGTCGGCGACATCGCCACCGCCGGCAACGCGGAGCTCTGGATCATGGCCGCCGACGGCGTGACCTCGAACGGCCATCCGCTGACCGGCATCGCCCCCTCGACCTCCCTGTGGGACCCCGAGCAGCCCGACTCGTTCATCCTCGGCCAGGGAGGCGGAGCCTCGAACAGCGGTTCGCTCCGCCGCGTCACCTTCACCGCGCCCGGTCAGGCGACGCCGTCGCTGGTCGCGCCGACCGGCTCGTTCGGACGTCCGGTCCAGCTCTCGTGGGACCAGACCGGCGCCGGCATCGTCGTCGTCACCGACTGGGACCAGGTCCATCGGGTCGACGCGGCGACGGGCGCGACGACCCATCTCACGACCGGCGCCCAGCCGTGGGGCTCGAACGTGACGGCCGGGGTCATGGACCGCCTGACCGGGGACGTCTACGTCGGGACCGGCGGCGGAGACGTCTGGCGGCTGGTCAAGGGCGCGAGCGGCGCGACCCTCTGGGCGACCGGCCTCGGGGAGATCCGGAAGCTCCTCGTCGACACGAACGCCTCGCCTCACTACCTCTACGTGGCGAGCGCGGACCGGTTCCACCGGGTCGCGCTCGGCGGCACCCCGCAGCCGGAGGCGTACTTCGGGACGACGTTCACGCCGTCCTCTCCCGGGAACATCCAGGCCGCGGACTTCGATCCGAACGGCTACATCCTCCTCGGGAACCAGTTCGACTTCGTCTGGCGCCTCCCGAACCCCGCGACCGTCCCGGCCACGGGGGTCCAGCCGGTCCAGGTCGGCCAGTACGGCTTCACGAGCGGTTCGGTCTGGATCCGCGACCTCGCGGTCGTCGGATCGACGTCGGAGCCGTTCCGCCTCACGTTCGAGTCGGTCCCGACGCTCGCGGCGAAGATCGAGATCGAGAACGCCCCCGGCCCGATCGGCGTCGGCTTCCTCTTCCTCAGCACGAGCACGTTCCTCCCCGCGGAGAGCGGGCCGTTCTTCGGGCTGATGCCGGACGCGCTCACCCTCGCGGTCCTGAACCTCTCCCCGACGCCGGGCGGCCTCCTCGTCTTCACCGGGTCGGCGCCGGCCCCCCTCGTCACGCCGAGCCTCACCATGGCGCCGTTCTTCGGCCAGACCTGGGACGCGGTCTCCGTCGTCTTCTCGCCGGAAGGGAAGCTCCTCGGCAAGAGCAACCTCGTGCGCGTCACCTGGCAACAGTAGCGCCGAGCGCGGGTGCGCCGGGGGCGAGAGCCCCCCGCGCCGTCGTCTGCTACCCTCACCCGCCCGCGTGCCGTTCGGCGCGCGGGCCTCACCCCGGGAGCCCTCCACCATGTTCGAGCGTCCGACCTCGCTCCGCCTCGCCCGCCCCTGTCTCGTCGCCCTCGCCCTCGCCGCGCCGGCGATCGCCCAGACCCCGCTCCACACCTTCACCGGAGACTCGCCGTTCGACGAGTTCGGCGAGGCGGTGGACGGCGCCGGGGACGTCGACAACGACGGGCACGACGACCTGATCGTCGGCGCGCATTGGGACGACGAGAGCGGCGTGAACGTCGGAAGCGCCCGGGTCTTCTCCGGGAAGGACGGCTCGATCCTCCACACCTTCTACGGCAGCGCCGCGAACGACCAGCTCGGGCGCGCGGTGAGCGGCGCGGGGGACGTGAACAACGACGGCTTCGCGGACGTGATCGCGGCGACGCCGCTCGCCGACGTCCTCGGGAACGACGCCGGGACGGCCCGCGTCTGGTCGGGGAAGGACGGCGCCGTCCTCCACACGTTCCACGGCGACTCGGCCGGCGACGGGCTCGGCTTCTCCGTGAGCGAGGCCGGCGACGTCGACGGCGACGGCTTCGACGACGTCGTGGTCGGGGCGTACCGGGACAGCGTGACGTTCGGGGCGGCCGGGAGCGTCTTCGTCTTCTCGGGGAAGGACGGGACGACGCTCCACGCGTTCCACGGCGACTTCTACCAGGATTGGCTCGGCTCGTCGGTGAGCGGCGCCGGGGACGTGAACGGCGACGGGTTCGCCGACGTCGTCGGCGGGGCCCCCGTCGCCAACGAGCCCGGCCTGGGCGCCGCCGGCGCGGACGCGGGGATGGTCCGGGTCTGGTCCGGGAAGGACGGCGCCGCGCTCTTCACGTTCTACGGCGACTCGTACGGCCACGAACTCGGGACGTCGGTCGGCGGCGCGGGCGACGTGAACGGCGACGGGCGGGACGACGTGATCGCGGGGGCGCCCGAGGCGAACTCGGCCGCGGGGTACGCGCGGGTCTGGTCCGGCGCGGACGGCGCCGTGCTCCACACGTTCGTCGGCACGCTGAACGCGGGCCGGGTCGGGAGCCAGGTCGCCGGCGCGGGGGACGTCGACGGTGACGGACGCTCCGACGTGATCGTCGGCGCGCCGTGGGACGGGGTCGTCGGCGCCAACGGGTACGGCACCGTCCGGATCCACTCGGGCCAGACCGGCGCCACCCTCGCGACCGTGACGGGGAAGTTCGGGGGCGAGTTCCTCGGCGACACGCTCGGCGCTGCGGGCGACGTCGACGCCGACGGCGTCCCCGACTTCGTCGTCGGCAGCAACATGGCCGCCGGCGCCGCGTTCGTCCTCTCCGGAGGGAACGTCCCGCCGGCCCACCCGCCGTTCGGCGCCGGCTGCGCGGGGAGCCTCGGGACCGCGCCGATCCTGTCTCTGGTCGGCTCCTCGGCGGCGGGCGGGCACCTGACGCTCACCGTCGACCACCTGGGGGCGTCGAACGCGCCCGGCGTCCTCCTCGGCGGGCTCGCGGAGACCTCGCTCCCGGCCGGCTGCGGCTGTTCGCTCCTCGTCCAGCCGGTCGTCCTCCAGCTCCCGCTCGCGCTCGACCCGTTCGGGATGCTGTTCGCCGGGTTCACGATCCCGCCGGGGCTGTCGGGCGCCACGGTGAAGCTGCAGCTCCTCCTCGCCGACGCCGGCAACCCGTGCGGATTCTCGGCCACGAACGGGGTCTCCCTCTCCTTCCCGTGAGCCGCTCGGGGGCGCGGCCGGCCGGATCCCCGGTGACCCCCGGCCGCGACCTCTCTATAAGGGCGGTCTCGCATGCGCTCCCTCCTCCCCGCCCTCGCCGCGTCGCTCCTCCTCCTCGCGGACCCGGTCTCGCCGGCGCAGGAGCCCCATCCCCACCCCCACTCCCACGAGGACGACCCGACGCACGGGGGGCTGCTCGAGGGACCCGAGCCGGAGATGGCCCCCGAGGAGGTCGGCGCGCTCGTCCCGACGGTCCGGACGAAGGAGGGGGACGCCGGCGGGCTCCGGGTGGAGGTCGAGCGCGAGCCGCACGACGGCTTCCCGGGGATCCGGGCGCGCGTCCGCGTGACGAACGAGGGCGCGACCTCGCGGACGATCGACGCGATCGCCGTCGCCGAGGAGACTCCCGCGCGGCCGTGGTTCCCGCCCGCGGGATGCCGCGTCCTGACGATCGAGGGGGAGCGGCTCGACCGGTGCGAGGTCGTCCCGTGCCGGATCCGTCGCGAGGGCCGGCGCGTCGCGGTCGTCGCCCTCCCCGACCGCCGCCTGGCGTTCGTGGCCGGCTTCCCCGATCCGCCGCCCGGGGTCGAGACGCACGTCGCGGTCTCCCCCGGGCTCGCGGTCACCCTGAAGCTCGACGCCGAGGTCCGCTATCCCGACGGGCGGAGGCTGGCGCCCGGGGAGTCGCTCGCGACCCCCGAGCTGCTCGTCCTCTTCGCGCCGGAGGCGTGGGTCGGGCTGGAGGCGTTCCTCTCCGACGCGCCGCCCCCGGTCGCCGGCGCGGACGCGCTGTCGTCACCGATCGTCCCGTTCCCGCGCGACGACGGCGCGGTCGGCCTGGCGCGGAACCCCCGGGGCCGCGCGCTCGACCTGATGGCGGCGGACGGACGGGGGCACGTCTGGCGCCTCGATCGCGAGGACGGGCCGCCGGAGGTCCGACTCGACAACCCGGACGCCGACGTGCGCGTCGTCCGGCTCCGGTTCGCGGACGTCGGCGTCCGGCCCGGCGAGGCGGTCGAGCTGATCGGGCCCGACCGCTCGCACGGCCTGCATCGGATCGGCGCGACCCTCCTCGTCCCGCCCTCGTCGTCCCGGACGTTCCGCATCGAGGCGCGCCCCGAGCGGACGCCGGGCGGGTCGGCGGGGGAGCTCGTCGCCGTCGCCCCGCCGGAGATCGGCCGGCCGGTGACGATCGAGCGGTTCACGGGGGACGACCCCGAGCTCGGCGAACGGCTCGCGCGCGCCTACAAGTACGGCGGATTCGTGATCGCGAACCACCGCGGCGCCGGCGTGCTCGAGCCGGTCCCGCCGGCGCTCGCGGCCTCCTACGCGCCGACGGTCTTCCCCGCGCACGCGACCGCCACGCGAGCGCCGCGGGAGGAGGAGGCGGCGTTCCTCGAGCGCGCCGCGAACGTCGAGTGGAGCCTCGGTCTCCCGCGGCGCGGTCCGGACGCCGCGACGTGGCTCGTCTGCCGGGAAGCCGGGTTCGACGCGATGCCGATCGAGGGGCTCCTCGCCGACGGGGCCCCGGCCGGACGCGGGTTCCTGGTGCCGACCAGCCCCGGGCTGACGATCCTCGCGCTCGATCTCGCGGAGGACGAGGTCGACGCGCTCGTCGACACCGTCCGCTCGGCGGAGGTCCGGCGGGACGTGTTGAGGCAGATCGGCCGCGCCATGCGCGTCCTCCGGGCGGGGTCGCCGGGCGGCCTGTTCGACGCCCTGCCGTTCGAGCGGCACGCGCCCATCGATCTCGCGCCGGCGAGCGGCTTCTCGACCGCGCAGTGGGCGGTGCAGGTGGCGGCCGACGGGAAGGCCGTCGAGCGGCGGCCGACCGTAGGCGGCGGCGCGGCGACCGAGGACGTCCTCCTCTTCTCCCGGCCGATGGTCTTCGCGCTCGACGTCCCGACCGGCGAACAGGATCGGCTCGCGGTCGTCGTCCGGCGTCGCGCCTCGGCGACCCTCGACGACTGGGCGCTCGAGCTCGACGCCACGCCGATCGGGGACGTCCGGCGACGGACCCGCCCGTCCCCCACCGGCTGGATCGACGAGATCGTCACGTTCGGCGCGGCCGAGATCCGACGCCGTCCCCGCGTCGCGCTGGTCGTCCACCCGATCGGCGGCGTCCTCCCGCTCGCGCGGATGGCGTTCCTCCGGGTGCCGCCCCTCCCCGGCCAGCCGCTCCGGTCCCTCGACCCCGCTCGCCTGAGGATCGAGGGCCCGGGCCGGTTCGACCTCGACGCCGACGGGTACGTCCTCCGGATGGGGGACGAAGCGTTCCTCGACGGCGTCGGCCTCCGCCCGGGCGGCGCCCTCGAGGTCGATCTGGAGGGGGCGTCGCTGTCGCTCCTGGCCCGGGTCGGCGTCGACGCGGACGCGCCGCCCGATGCGCGCGCGACCCTGAGGGTCGTCGTGGACGGGACCGAGCAGCAGGCGACCGAGATCCTCGCGGCCGGGGACGCCCCGATCCCGCTGACCGTGCCGCTCG
>JBICIB010000109.1:0-3097 GCA_043101415.1 Planctomycetota bacterium JB042
TCGGCAACGATCGTACCCGCGGGGCGCACGGTTCGGGGCAGGCGTCAGAAGATATTGAGGATTCGGATGTTGTCGAGATCGAAGGCGCCGTTGCCACCGTCGGTCAGCGAGAACGTGAAGTCGCTGATCGTCGCCGCGTCGAACCCGACCGGCACCTCGGTGAGGGTCATCGAGTCGGTCCCGCCGACCTCCTGCACCGCGACCGAGTACCGGTCGTCCTGTCCCCCGAGGTCGAAGGTCATCGCGAAGCGGTAGGTCGCCCCGGTCCCGAGCACGAGCGACGTCGGCATGCCGCCGACGAGGAGCCGTCCGTCCGACTCGATGGTGAGCGCGGCGAGGCGGCCGGTGCCGGGAGTCGTCCGGTTGTCGATGATCCCGACGCGGACCTGGTCCCCGACGATGTTCAGCAGCGTCATCTCGAACCGCACGCTGACCGTCCCCTGCGTCCCGATCGGACGGATCGTCACCTCGGAATGGGCGGTGCCGTCGTGGATGTTGGCGTCGGAGACCCGCAGCACGTGGTTCGGACCCGAGGGACCGGGGATCGCGACCACCTCGACGATCGCCCGCGGATCGACCGGCCAGGCGGTGAACACCTCGCCGACGTCGGTCTGGATCGGCGTCCCGCCGGGCGTGACGAGCCCCCACGGCTGGGCGCCGACCGGATCGTCCTGGAACCCATCGGCGAACGCGAACCCGATGGTCCCGCTCCCGGCGGCCCGGACCGTCAGCGCGGCCGCGGCGACGCACGCCACGGTCGACAGGGCCAGGATCAAGCGCACGCTCGGGGTCATCGATGGTCCTCGCGCAGGGGGGGGGAGCGGGGAAGGGTTCGGCCACCTCAGTCTAATCGGTCGGATGCGGCTCCGCCGGTCCGTTTTCGCGGGTTCCCGATCCCCGGCGGCGAAGGAGCGAGAATCCGGCGAGGAGCACGCCGAGACCGCCGAGCGCCCCGCCGAGCCGGACCGAGGACGGCCGGTACCGGAACACGACCCGGCTGTCGCCCGCCGGGACCTCGACCGCCCGGAACGTCAGGTGGGAGCGGAGGATCGGCCTCTCCTCGCCGTCGACCGTCGCCACCCAGCCGGGGAACGCGTTGTCGGTCAGGACGACCATCGCCGGCCCGTCGGTCCGGACGTCGAGGACCACCTCGTGCAGCCCGTACCCGACGAAGCGGACCGTCCCCTCCCCCCCGAGCGGGGCCGGGGCCGGCGCCTCGAGGAACGCGGTCGTCCGAGGGTCGAGCGCCAGCAGCTCGGCCAGCCGCCCCGCCTCCAGCGCGGGCCGGACGTCGACCGCCTCGCGCGCGACGAACGCGCGCGGGAGGGCGCTCTCGTTCCGGTAGACGCGCCCGAAGCGCCCGCCCCCCGCCTCGTGGACGAGGGAGAACCCGTCGACGTCGAGCCGCTCGCCGGCGATCACGTAGCCGACGTTCGTCACGTCGAAGAGCGGCGTCGTGTAGTCGACCGTGTGCCGGTTCCTCCGCGTGAACGGGACCGGCCCGCCGGTCACCCACGTCATCCATTGATTGAAGGTGCGGACCTCGAGTTGGTCGTAGCTCCGCGCGGTCTGCAGGTCGTACGCGTAGTGCATGTTCGGCTGGAGGATCACGTCCTCGGCCCAGACCCGGAACGGCCCCTCCCCCGCCGCCGCCCGCGCGTCGAGCTCGGCGCGGACCGCGCGCGTCACCGACGTCTCCGGGAAGACCCACGCCTCCGGGACGAACGCGTTGTAGCCGTGCCCGAAGTGCCAGAGCTCGGCGAGCACGACGAGCGGCACGAGGAGCGCGAGCCGCGGCGCGACGGTCAGCAGCCCGACGACCGCGAGCAGGGCGAGCCACCGGAGCGTGAGCCCCTCGGTCGGCCGGACCAGCCGGACCGACGGCCGCTCCTCGACGACGGTCGTCCCGTCGCCGCGCGTCCACCGGACCCTCACGTCGTACCGCCCGTCCTCGGCGCGCGTCGCGTCCCAGGTCGTCTCGACGACGCCGTCCTTCGGCGCGCCGCGGAAGATGGTCGCGCCGCCGACCTCGATCGCCCCTTCGCGGGCGTCCGGAGGGGCGTCGAACCGGAGGGGCACCGACAGCGACGACGCCCCGTTCGGGAGGACCGCGGGCCGGTGCTCTCCCTCCGCCGGAGCGCCGGCCCCGTGGGACGAGAGGAGCGCCGGCCCGATCGCGACGACCGCGCCGACCGCGACGAGGCGCCCGAGCCCCGCCTCCCACCGCGCGCGCGTCGCGGCCGAGAGCAGCTCGTCGACCGCACACGCCGCGAGCACCGACGCCCCGACGCCGGCGAGCGGGAGCATCCGCGTGTGCGCGGCCAGGTCGAACGGCGGGATCGCGGTCAGCAGCGAGAAGAACGGCTCGACGTGCGCGGGGAGGACCCAGGCGAAGGCGAACAGCCCCCCGAACGTCCACGCCACGCGACGCCGCGACCCGAACACCACGTACGCCAGCGCGAGGAACGTGGCGAGCGCCCCGGCGTACCCGCCGTTCACGTCGGTGTACGTCTCCGGTCCGACGTACCCGTCGGCGAGCGGGCTCCCGAACAGGTCGGGCGCGAACGCGAGACCGAGCTGCGGCCTCAGCCCCAGCGGGACGAGCGCGAGCGTCAGACCGAGGAGGACCGGACCGGCGAGCACGCTCGTCCCCCACCGCGCCCGCTCCGGGTCCCTCGGCAGCAGCCGCCACGCGAGGAGGACGAGCGCCGCCGCGAGCCCGACGAGACCGACGCCGGCGGGCGACCCGAGCGCGACCGCCGGCGAGAACGTCGGCGCCTCCGCCACCGTCCGCTCCCACCGCCCCTGCGAGACGGCGAGGTACTCCGCGAACGGCAGGATCTGCACCGCGGAGAGGAGGAGCGCCAGCCCCCCCGCGAGCCCGTACCGCAGCGCCGTCGTCGCGGGCGGCGCCGTCCGCTCGGGCGCCGTCCCCCGCGCGACGACCCACGCGGTGACCGCGATCGCCACCGCGACCGACGTCTCCGCGTGCCCGCCGAGGAACTGCACCGCCATGGCGACGCCGAGCGCGACCGTCCGCCCCGCGCTCGGCCGGGCCGCGAACCGGTCCGCGAGCCAGAGACAGAGCGGGATCATG
>JBICIB010000110.1:0-3972 GCA_043101415.1 Planctomycetota bacterium JB042
GCGGCAACCCGTTCGAGAAGTTCGCGTTCATCAATCGCGCGCTCGGGCCGTACGCCTGGGCGTACTGGACGATGGCGCTCTGCAACGTCGTGTCGCCGCAGGTCTTCTGGTTCAAGAAGGCGCGGACCAGCATCCCGATCATGATGGTCGTCGCGATCCTCGTGAACGTCGGGATGTGGTTCGAGCGGTTCGTGATCGTGGTCACCTCGCTCTCGCGCGACTTCCTCCCGTCGAGCTGGGGCTACTTCAAGCCGACCGCGGTCGACGTGCTGATGTTCCTCGGCAGCTTCGGGCTGTTCTTCACGCTGTTCATGCTGTTCCTGAAGTTCCTGCCGATGGTGGCGATCGCCGAAGTGAAGGGCGTGATGCCGCAGGCGCACCTCAAGAAGCATCACTGAGAGTCGGACGGACGGACTCATGACGAACGAGCACGACCCCACGACCGAGCCGCAGCCCGAGATGAAGCTCCACGGCGTCGTCGGCGAGTACGACAACGTCGACGACCTCGTCGAGGCCTGCGAGAAGGTGCGGGACGCCGGGTACACGAAGTGGGACGCCCACACGCCGTTCCCGGTGCACGGCATCGACGACGCGATGGGCATCAAGTCGACCATCCTCCCCTGGATCGTCCTCGGCGGCGGCCTGACCGGCCTCGGCCTGGCGACCGGGATGCAGTGGTGGATGAACGCGGTCGACTACCCGTACATCATCTCCGGGAAGCCGTTCTGGAGCCTCCCGGCGAGCGTCCCGATCATGTTCGAGCTGACGGTCCTGCTGTCGGCGCTGACGGCGTTCATCGGGCTGATGGTCCTGAACCTGCTGCCGGAGTTCTATCACCCGCTCTTCCGGAGCAAGCGGTTCGCGCGGGCGACCGACGACCGGTTCTTCATCTCGATCGACGCGGCCGACCCGCTCTTCTCGGCCGACAAGACGAAGGCGCTCCTCTCCGCGGCGAAGTCGTCCGTGGTCGAGGACGTGATGACCGAGGCGAACCCGGCGCCGTTCCCGCGCGCGCTGATCTTCGGCGGGATCGCGGCCGCGGCGCTGACGTTCATCCCGCTCGCGGTCGTCGCGAAGGCGCGCTTCTCGAAGTCGAACGAGCCGCCGCTCCACGTCGTGTGGGACATGGACTGGCAGCTGAAGAAGCAGGAGCAGGACGCGAGCGTCTTCTTCGCCGACGGGCGCGCCTCCCGGCCGCAGGTCGCGGGGACGGTCGCGCGCGGCGACTACATCCCGCCCGAGCAGATGTCGTTCCACACCGGCGTCGACCTCGACGGCGCCGAGGTGACCGCGTTCCCGATCCCGGTGAACGCCGAGACGATGGCGCGCGGCAAGGAGCGGCTCGAGATCTACTGCGCCCCGTGCCACGGGCTCGACGGCCAGGGGGACGGGATGGTCGCGCTGCGGGCGAAGACCCTGCAGTCGGACCTGACCACCCCCGACTCGTCGGGCTGGGTCCCGCCGCTGTCGTTCGTCGATCCGAACGGCGCGATCATGACCCAGACGATCGGGAAGATCTTCCAGACGATCACCAACGGCGCCCGGACGATGCCGGCCTACGGGTCGCAGATCCCGCCCGAGGACCGGTGGGCGATCATCCTGTACATGCGCGCCCTGCAGAAGGCGAAGAACGCGAACTACGCGGAGCTCTCCCCGGAGGACCAGGCGGCCCTCCGCGGGCGGTGAGGAACGGACGATGGCTGACGTCTTGACGCAGGACCAGATTCGCGAGGAGTGCCAGCTCGGCGACGACGCGCGCGCGTGGAGCGGGCGGACCCGGGCGCTCGGCCTCGTGATGCTCGCGGTCGGGGTCGGCCTCGGCTACACGGCCGAGGACCACTTCCACAAGTTCCTCTGCTCGTACCTCACGAGCTACATGTTCCTGCTGAGCCTCTGCCTCGGCGGCCTCTTCTTCACGATGGTGCACCACCTCGTGGGCGCGAAGTGGTTCGTCGCGGTGCGGCGGGTGGCGGAGGTGCTCGCCGGCGGGTTCCCGCTGATGGCGGTCCTCTTCCTGCCGATCCTCGTCCCGATGCTGATGGGGAACCACCACCTCTACCACTGGACCGACCCCGAGCGGGTCGCGAGCGACCACATCCTCCACGGGAAGGCGGCGTACCTGAACGTCCCGTTCTTCACCATCCGGGCCGTGATCTTCTTCGCGGTCTGGATCGGCCTCGCGCGCTTCTTCCTCGGGAAGTCGGCCGCGCAGGACGAGAACGGCGACCCGCAGCTCACGGTCCGGATGCGACGACTCGCCGCACCCGGCATCATCCTGTTCGCGCTCACCACGACGTTCGCCGCGTTCGACTGGCTGATGTCGCTCGAGCCGCACTGGTTCAGCACCATCTTCGGCGTCTACTACTTCGCCGGCACGATGATCAGCTTCTTCGCGATGATGTCGCTCACGTTCATGCTGCTCCAGGAGAAGGGGCGGCTGAAGACCGTGGTGACCCAGGCGCACTACCACGACCTCGGCAAGTACCTGTTCGCGTTCACCTTCTTCTGGGGGTACGTCGCGTTCTCGCAGTACATGCTGATCTGGTACGCCGACCTCCCCGAGGAGACGTACTGGTTCGACCTGCGCCAGTCCGGGAACTGGGTGATGCTCAGCAAGTTCCTGGTCCTGTTCCACTTCATCGTCCCGTTCGGCGGCCTCCTGTCGCGGCACGTGAAGCGGAACAAGTCGTCGCTCGCGTTCTTCTGCATCCTGATGCTGCTGATGCATTGGGTCGACATGTACTGGCTCGTCATGCCGAGCATGCGGACCGAGACCCTAGGCTTCTCGTTCGTCGACGTCGCGTGTCTGCTCGGTCTCGGCGGGCTGTTCGTCGGCGGGTTCCTCTCCCGCCTCCGCGGCCAGCTCCTGGCGCCGGTGCGCGACCCGTACTTCGAGGACTCCCTCCACTTCCGGCAGTCGTTCTGACGGAGGAGCACGATCATGGCCCAGCAAGACGTCATCGACACGCCCCGCCTGCTCCTGAGCTTCGCGCTCGGGGTCTCGCTCACGATCGCCCTGGTGTTCGCCGTCCAGGCGCTCTACCTCGCGGGACAGGAGCAGGAGACCGCGCGGAAGGAGCTCGCGAAGCCCCCGACGCTCATCACCGAGGTGCAGGGCGCGCAGCGCGACCACCTCTCGACCGCCAAGGTCGTGACGAAGCGGAGCGACGGGACCCCCGAGAAGGTCGAGATCCCGATCGATCGCGCCATGGACTACGTCATCAAGGAGCAGCGCGGACGCTGAACACCCCATGAACCCCCGCATCCTGACCCACGCCCTCCTCGTCCTCGCCGCCGCCGCGCCCGTCGCCGCGGCGCAGCTGAACGAGGTCCCGGAAGAGCTCGAGGGGATCACCGTCGACCAGAAGGTCGGCGAGGTCCTCCCGCTCGACCTCGTCTTCCGGGACGAGAACGGGGAGATGGTGAAGGTCGGGGACTACTTCGGGGGCGAGCTCCCGGTGCTCGTCACGCTGAACTACTCCGCCTGCCCGCAGCTCTGCTCGATCCAGCTCGACACGCTGGTCGACGGGCTCCGCGAGGTCGACCTGACCCCGGGGACCGACTTCACGATCCTGACGGTCAGCATCGACCCGCGCGAGACCGTCGAGGCGGCCGCGCGGACGAAGGCGAAGTACGTCGAGCGGTACATGCGCCCGGCGGCGGCGGACGGCTGGCACTTCCTGACCGGCACCGAGGCGAACATCCAGGAGTTCGCCGAGGGGGTCGGGTTCACCTACCGCTGGGTCGAGTCGCGCCAGGAGTACGCGCACCCGCCGGCGGTCGTCTTCTGCACGCCGGAGGGGCGGGTCGCGCGGTATCTCGCGAGCGTCGCCTACTACCAGCCGGCGAACCTGAAGTACTCCCTCGTGGAGGCGAGCGAGGGGAAGATCGGTGACGTCATCGACGCGATCTTCCTCTGGTGCTTCGCCTACGACCCGAACTCGAACGCATACGTGATCGCGATCAACGTGC
>JBICIB010000111.1:0-6062 GCA_043101415.1 Planctomycetota bacterium JB042
CCGCCGAGCGGTTCCTCTGGGAGGTCGGCGACGCCTCTCCGTGGTCGAACGCCGCCTACCTCGCGCACGGCCGCGCCCTCCTCGAACGCGCCGACCACGAGCCGAACGACGCGTCCCCCCTTCGCGCCCGCGCCGCCGCCTCCCTCGCCGTCGCCGCCGCCGTCGACGCGACGATGGCCGCGTCCCCGTACCGGATCGGAGTCGCCGAGCGCGCCGTCGCCCTCGAGGCCCGCCTCCTCCGGACGAGCTCCCCGCCCGCCCTCGACCGCGCGCTCGCGACGATCGAGTCGTTCCGCCGCCACGCCGCCGAACACCACCTCCCGCCGACCCCCGACCGCGCCCTCGTCGACCTCGAGGAAGCCCGCCTCCGCGCCGCCCTCGGCGACCCGGAGCGAGCGAGGGAGATCGTCGAGGAGACGGCGGCCGGCGCGAGGACGGTGCGAGCGCTGGTCGAGGTGGAGAAGGCGCGGAGGGAGCAGGGGAGAGCAGGAGAGAGCAAGGGAGAGCAGGGGAGAGGCCGCTGACGCGGAAGGCCGACATCGACGCCAGGCCTCGAGACTCGCCCATCCCATGGGTCCTTACCGAACTCCCCTTCCCGG
The DNA here is from genome assembly GCA_043101415.1 of Planctomycetota bacterium JB042. Classification (GTDB taxonomy): domain Bacteria; phylum Planctomycetota; class B15-G4; order B15-G4; family JADJEK01; genus JAUIEL01. The sequence continues at coordinate 600 of JBICIB010000111.1, forward strand.
CCGCCGCCGTGGCGAACGCGCAGACGTTCCCGAATCGCGTTCCTCGCCCCGCGCGCAGCGGTCAAATCTCTTTCCAGACCTTCGCCAGGCTCTCGCCGAACACGTCGATCCGCCAGGAGCAGAACCAGCCGAACGGCGTCCGCGCCACCGCGTACCCCGTCCCCTCGAGCCGGTCGTGGAGCGCGTCGAAGAACTCCGCCGCGTAACGCGCGTCCGCGGTGTCGCCGCCGAGGTGGGTGAACGAGTGGAGGACGACGTTCCTCAGGCCGCGCTTGTTCGCGAGCCACTTGACGTGCTTCAGCGTCTTCTTCAGCACCGAGGTCCGCCGTTCGTCCGGCGCCTCGTCCTGTCTCTCGGCGTGGACGAACACGACGACGCAGTCGCGCACCTCTCCCGCCTCGGCGTCGCCGGCGTCGTCGAGGGTCCGCTGGAACGGCTCCCAGCCGAACGACGCGGCCTGGAAGGTGAGGAGCTTCACGCGGGCGGGCGGGAACCGTAGTCGACCGGGGCGAGCTTCCGGAAGTCGGGACGGCGGCGCGAGAAGACGAGCCGGTTCCCCTCGTCGGTGCGGCGGCGGAAGCCGAAGAGGTGGAAGATCTGCAGGACCAGCCACCGCGCGACCCGAGGGTCGACGACGAGCGTGTCGAGCCGCGACTCGTGCCACTTCACGCCGGGCAGGATCGGCAGGAGGACGTGCAGCCGGAGCTTTCGGAGCACGGTCGAGACGTGCAGCCAGAACCTCCGGATCGCGCGGACAACGAAGAAGCCGTCGTCCCCCTGCTCCTGGTAGAGCGGCATCAGGATCCGCGCGTTCCAGGTCGAGCGGACCTCTCCGTCCGCCCGCGCGGCGAGCGGCTCGCCCTTCCGGATCGCCTGGAAGTTGACGTACCCCGGCCGCATCACGAAGCCGTCGTCCGGCCGGACCGCCTCGCGGTGGACGATCTCGACCACGTGCGGGATCCCCTTCGACGCCGCCTCGAGGCGGGCGCGGCGCCGGCCGAGGTCCTTCACGTCCGACGCCGCGAGGCAGCCGGCGGTGACGAGCGTGATCCAGATCGCGTCCTCGTCGTGGTCGACGGTGAGCGGGTCGTCGTGCTGGCCTCCCTCGAAGACGCACGCGACGTGGCCGAGGTCGTCGAGGTAGCTGAGCATCGTGCCGTCGATCGACTCCTCGAGGCCGAGGATGACCGGCACCGGCAACGCGAACGCGAGGCGCCGGTTCCTCATCGTGTCGGAGATCGCGCAGAACGGCGCGCCGCCGGCGGAGGTCGAGTGGACGTCGAGGAACGTCACGGGGGTGCGCGCCTCGGCGAACAGCCCGACGAAGATCGAGGCGAGCTCGCGCTGCTCGCGGTCCTCGGCGGCCGCGTCGCCGCGCGCGAGGAGGTCGCGGACGAGGTCGGAGTGCCACCCGCGGTTCAGGTCGCGCTCGACGAAGCGGACCTTCCGATCGAGCGCGTCGACGTTCCCGGCGAGGCCGAGGAGCTTCCCCTTGAGCGGCACGCGGTCGCGCTCCAGCGCGTCGAACACGCGGCGGAGGGCGAGCGTCCCCGCCGGCTCGTTGCCGTGGACGCCGGCCGTCACCACGACGATCGGGCCGGGCCGACCGGTCGAGTACGAGCCGATCACGCGGTCGCGCCGCGCGGTCTCGGGGGCTGGTTTGGAATGAATCGTCGACCCTGACATGGTGACGGTCGGATGCTACTCGATCCCTCCCTTTCCATCGACGCCGCCCCGTTGTTTTTGGAGCCCGTCCCCCGGAGAATCGTCCCATCGATGAACCTCGACGAATCCCTCGATCAACGCGTTCAGGAGCTCCGTTCGGCGCTCCCGCCTCACCTCGCCGCGGGGACCGGTCCGGTCGCGGTGGCGCGCGCCCCCGGCTGCCTCGACGTGCTCGGAGGGGCGGTCCGGTTCGCGGGAGGGACGTGGGTCTCCTGGCCGATGCGGGCCGGCGTGACCGTGGCGATCCGGAGCGTCGACGGTCCGGCGCTCGATCTCTCCAGCCGCGGGCGGGCCGATCGCGCCCAGGCGGAGCGGGCCGTCTGGCCGCTCGCCGACGTCGAGGGGATCGTGGACGCGTCCGGCGAGCGCGCGCTCGCGGAGCGGCTGCGGGCCGACCGCACCACGGCCTGGTCGGAGCGCGTCGTCCTCGCTCTGCGGAGGATCTTCCGCCTCGTCGGGAGGCCCTTGCCCGGGCTCGCGGTCGACGTCCGGTCCGACCTCCCCGAGGGGTGCGGGTTCGGCTCCTCCACGGCGCTCGGCGCGGCGACGGCGCGCGCGGCCGCGGCGTGGCTCGGCCTGGAGGGGAAGGGGTGGATCGAGGAGGTCGCGGCGGTCGACCGGGTCGGCGACCCGCTCGCCGAGCCGAGCGACGCCTTCGCGGTCTGCGACGGGGTGGCGGGTCGCTTCCTTCCGTTCCTCGCCCAGCCGTGCGAGCCGCTCGATCCGATCGCGCCGCCGCCGGACGTCGAGCCGGTGGCGCTCGACCTCGGCGGGCGCGTCGCCGCGCCGCCGAGGCTGCGGACCGCGGCCGCGATGGCGTACCGGATCATGGCCGCGCGGATGGGGCTGACCGTGGCGACCCGCGAGCGCGGCGAGGCGCAGGAGGTCGACGATCCGTTCTACGGCGGCTGGCTCGCGAACTGCGACCCGGTGACGTTCACGAACGAGTTCCGCGACGCGCTCCCCGAGCGGCAGGCGGGCGAGGCGTTCCTCGACGCCTACGGCGGACTCGCCGACGCCGCGGTCCGGGTCGACCCGGACGTCGAGTACCCCGTGCGCGAGGCGGCGGGGTTCGTCCTCACCGAACACCAGCGCGCGTGTCGGTTCGTCGACGAGCTGCACCGGACGTCCGGCGTCGAGGGGGCGTCGGGCGAGAGCCTGGGGGCGCTCCTGCGGGCGTCCGAGAGCGAGGCGCGGCGTCTCGAGCGGGTGCCGCGGCGCGCGGCCGAACTGGTCGACGCGCTCGACCGGCGCGGGCCGGATCGGGGCGTGCTCGGCGCGCGGTCGACGGGGCCGGGCGGCGTCGTCGCGCTCGTCCGGCGCGGGGACGCCTCCGAGCGGGCGCTGCAAGAGGCGGTCGCCGAGTGGGAGCGGAACTGCGGCCGGTCGGCGACCCTCCTCCGCGGCGGTTCGGGCGGCGCGGCGGGCGCGGACGCCGCCACGGTCGTCACGATTCCCTGAGCGGCCCTCGTCCTTCGAGCGCGCGGACCGCCTCCGCGTACTCCTCCGGCGTGTCGAGGTCGTCCACCAGCCACCGGTTCGTCGACGGGACGTGGACGACCCGCGCCGGATCGCGGCGGACGATCCCGTGGGCCGGTTCGTCGGGGCCGAGCGCGGCGAACTCCCGCGCGACGTCGGTCGAGAAGACGACGGGATGCCCGCGGCGGCCGTCGACCGACGGCGCGACGATCCGCGCCCCGTCGGGCCGGGATCGGAAGGCCGCGAGGAGGCTCCGCACGTCGTCCGCCTCGAACAGCGGGACGTCGACCGGGCAGAGGACGACCGCGTCGGCGGACGACTCGACGTTCTTCCAGCCGATCCGGAGCGACGCCGACTGTCCGCTCTCGGGATCGACGTTGATCGCCGTCGTCACGCCGGTCAGGTCGACGCTCCGGCGGAGCGCGGCGCCGATCGGCCGCAGCACGACCACGACGCGGGAGACCGGGACCTCGCGGAGGATCCGGATCACGCGCCCGAGGGCGGGCTCGCCGCCGAGGTCGAGGAGCGCCTTGTCCGTCCCCATGCGGGACGAACGTCCGGCCGCGAGGACGATCGCCGTGGCGCGGAGCGCGGTCATCCGCGCCGGCGCGCCAGCCGGCGCCGGAGGCTCGCGATCTCGCCCCGGTGGTGCGCCTCGTGATCGGCGAGGTGGGCGAGCATCCACCGGAGCGTGACGCTCCTTCCGGCGCCCGGACGCGCGCTCTCGCGCTCGAGGTCGTCGTCCTTCAGCGACCAGCACGCCGACTCGGTGCGGGCGCGGACCTCGTCGAGCTTGCCGAGGTAGTAGCCGACGTCGTGGCCGGAGAGGGCGCGGGACGACTCGGAGTCGAGGACGCCGGCGGCGAGCTCGCGCTCCTCGCTCTCCGCGACCCGCTCGCCGAGGACGACGCGCTGGACCGCCTCGAGCTCGACGCCGGCGACGTGGAGGAGGTGGGCGCCGATCGAGTGGGGGTCGTCGTCGAAGCGGTGGTCGAGGTCGGCGGTCGACATGCCCGCGACCGTGTCCCGGGTGCGCCGGCGGCACTCCTCGAGGGCCGCGAACAGGAGCCCGACCTCGCGGCCCATGCCGGAGGGGGGCTCGATCGACAAGGGGGCGACCGGATCTTCCGAGGCGGACATCGCGATGAATCCTCCCGCGCGTCGACGGTCGAGGGTACGGTTTTCGGGCGGCGGCTCGACGGGGTCCGCCCGTTTTTCGAGTCGTGCGTGCTCCCCGAGCGACGGCGCGGGGGAGCGACGGAGGGCGGATGTCCGGGTGGGTCACGGTCGCGAGGTGGGACGATCTCCCCGACGGGGCGCGGCGTTCGATCGACGTCGCCGGTCGCGAGGTGACGGTCCTCCGGCTCGGCGAGCGGGTCGTCGCGCTCCGGAACCGCTGCCCCCACGCCAACGGCCGACTCGGCGACGGCGAGGTGAAGGATGGGGCGATCGTCTGCCCCCTGCACCGCTGGCGGTTCTCGCTCGACGACGGGTCGACGCGCCGCGACCCCCACCTTCGCGCGGAGCTCCTCCCGGCCCGGATCGAGGACGGCGAGGTCCGGGTCGAGGTCCCGAAAGCCTGGGCGAGCGCTCCCCCAGACCCGTAGGGCGCCGCAACCACGGACGTACGAACGGGTTCGGGGATCGGGTGGCGTGCATCCGAATCGTGGCCCGCCCCGGATCCGGTGCTATCATTCACCGTCGGGATCGCCCGGAACCCGTCCGACACCTCGGAAGCCCCCTCCATGAAGACGCTCTTCCTGTACGCGCCGGATCGCTGTCTGCCGACCATCCCGTACTCGTCGATCCCCGCGCTCCAGGCGTGTCTGCGAACGGCGGGGTACGAGACGGGCGTGCTCGATCTGAACGTCGAGCTGTTCGACCATCTCGTCCGGCGGGACACGATCTCCGGGTACTACGACTGGGTGGCCGAGCGGTTCCGCGAGCTCGAGAGCAAGCCGAGCCTGACCGCGGAAGAACACGGCATGTACCGGTTCTACGCGCCGCTCCTCGCCGCACCGAAGGAGAGCATGGAGCGGGCGGTCGAGGGGGCGGAGATCCTGCGCGACGAGGAGCGGTTCTTCCAGCCGGAGCTGTTCAACCAGGCGTTCGACGATCTGACCGCGGTGATCCGGTTCCTCTACGCTGCGACGCCGATCCTGAACCCCGAGAACCGGAACTACGTCGAGCACCTGCTCCACTACAGCGAGCACGCGGGCGATCCGCTGGTCCAGGTCTACCAGGAGCGGCTCGTCGACC
>JBICIB010000112.1:0-3427 GCA_043101415.1 Planctomycetota bacterium JB042
GCCAGGTCGGGAAGAGCGACCGCATCCGCTCGCCGACTGCATTCTCCGCACCGAGCGCGTTTTCGGGGAAGTGTTGGCCGAGGTTCAGGGCGCCCTCTCGCATGCGGCCGACGAACAGCTCGACGAGGGTCGCCGCATCGGCACTTCCGACTTCGACCATGTCCCGAAACGTCTTGCTGTCGATCGACGAAAGCGACTCGTTGTTTCTGAACACGGCAGCGGCCCTGCCGAGTTCTCCCGTGTCGACCAGCATCCGGATCACCCTCCAGGCGATGTTCGGGTCCCTCTCGGCGATCTCGACGACGGGTGCCGGCACCGAGGCTCCCGGCGCCACCTCTGCGAGGGCCCGGATCGCGGAGTCCGCGAAATCGGGAGCTCGTTCCACGAACTCCACCAGGTCCGGAGCGAGCGCGGGGTCGCTCACGCGGCGAACGACCGTCCAGACCGCTCCGCCCTTCAAGCGATACCGGCCGACGATCTCCTCGACCGACAGGGTCTTGAAGACGAGGTTCGCTTTCGTAGGAGTGATCCGGTTCTCGTCTTCCAGCATCTCGTCGAGGAACGCCCGCGCTTCGGCCACGGCCGCGTCCGCCGTGCCTGCGCCCGCGCCCGCGCCCTCTTCGAGCGCCGCGGCCGCCTCCGCCGCCGCCGGCGTCCCCGCGAACCGCTCCACCACCTCCTCCATCCACCCCCGCTCCGCTTCCCGATCTCCCCGCGCCCCCGCGATCCGCGCCATCCGGAGCTTCGCCTTCGCCACCAGCGCCGCCTCCGAAGGCCCGCCCCGCTCGACGCACTCCCGATACGCCCGGAGCGCCGCCTCGAGGTCCCCCTCCGCGGTCTCCTGGAACCACCCCTCGAGGAACGCGTCGCGAGCGGACTCCGCCGCCGGCGCGGAGGCGAGCGAGAGGAGAAGAACGAGCGAGGGGAACATGGCGACCTCCTCCGGGGTCTGGGTCATTTGGGTCCGGGTCTGACGTCAGAGCGACACGGTAGGCCGGGCCGGACGGGGAGTTGTCATCGAGGTGTCATGCGTTGCGCTCGTCGTGTCGGGCAGGTGACACCGCTGCGCGGGGCGAGGTCCACTGCGCGTGGAGCGATGGGCCGCTTCGCGGGGGTCCGCTGCGCGCGGGGCGGTGAACGGGTGCGGGAGGGGAGGACATGGGGCGGGGTGTTCGCTGTCGGCCCGGCCCCTCGGGGGGAGGAGCTCCTTCGTTCGCTCGGACATGCACGCGGCCGGCACGGGGTTTGGTTTCCGGGCGTCGTGACCGGCCGCTTCCGCAACTCGCTCGGCGAAGGACTCCTCCCCCCGAGGGGCCGGGCCTGGCGGGATTTCCCCCCCTCGACCCGATTCTTAGGAGTGGAGGGGGGAGTCCGGAAGGGGACCGATGGGATGGCCGTTCATGGGTCCTTACCGGCTTCTCTTCCAATCCCTCAGAATCGGGGTGAGCCGGGATCTCCACGTCGACGAGGTCCGACGGGATCGGGAGAGGGAGGGGGTAGAGAGCGCCTTTGAGCCAGCGACGCCCGAACCGATCCCGGTGAACCGATCGACGCACAGCGGAGCGAAGGGAGTAGAGCGGAGCGGGCGGACCGACCTCCAGCGCCGCCGCCGACGTCGAACCCGGCCCCGCCGTACCCGACACGCGTGCCGCCCGTGGAGCGTGCCGAACGCCCCCTCCCTCTCCCGATCCCGGCGGACCGTGGCCGACGAACGCCCCGCGGCCGAATCCCCGTTCACCGCCCCGCGCGCAGCGGTACGCCCCGCGCAGCGGCCCGACGCACCACGCGCAGTGGACCTCGCCCCGCGCAGCGGTGTGACAGCCTCGCGCACCGCCCTCACCTGATAGAACGTTGCCCCTCCGATGCACCCGCCCTCCCGTTTCGCCCGACCGTGACCACCCCTCCCTCCCTTCCCCCCCGAGACGTCACCCGCTCCCTCCGGCTCGCGCTCGTCGAGGGCGCGTTCTTCGCGTTGATGGTCGGGTTCGCCGAGACGTACTTCGTGGCGGCCGCCGTCTCGCACGGCGCGTCCGCGTTCGCGATCGGGATGCTCGTCGGGCTGCCGCTCGCGCTCGGCGGCGTCGCGGCGGCGATGTCCGTCCGTCGTCTCCAGCGGCTCCCGCGCCGGCGGGGCCCGATCGTGCTGCTGGTCGCGGCGCAGGCGACCGTCCTGATGCTGCTCGCCGTCGCGGAGTGGACGGGACGCTCCGGCGCCGGAGCCGTGGTCGTCGCGGCATGCGTGCACCACGTGCTCGGTCAGGTCAGCGGCGTCCTCTGGTCGTCGTGGTACGGCGACCTCGTCCCCGAGGAGGAGCGCGGAAGGTACTTCGCGCGCCGCGCGCGACTCGTGCATACCGTGACGTTCGCCGCCGTCGTGGCCGGCGGCCTCTCGCTCGACGCGGTGGCGTCCTCGGGCGCGGCCGGGTTCGCCGTGCTGTTCGCCGTCGCCGCCGTCGTCCGCGCCGTTTCGGCGTCGCTCCTGCTCGCGTCGCCCGAACCCGAGCCCGGGCACCGCTCGATCGACGCCTCGTCCGCCCCGCTGCCGCCGCCCGCGCGGCGCCTCCTCGCGCTGTCGGGACTCCTGGCGTTCACGGTCTACCTGGCGTCGCCGTTCTTCACGCCGTACATGCTCACCGCGCTCGCGTTCGACTATCGGTGGTTCATGGCCGCGAGCGCCATCCAGGTCGCCGCCAAGGTCGTGGCGCTCCGGGCGTGGGGGCCGGCGGTGGACGCGCGCGGCCCGGAGGCGGTCTATCGCGTGGCCGCCCTGCTCGTCGCGCTGATCCCGCTCCCGTGGCTCTTCGTCGAGGGACACGTCGGCGTCCTCGCCGTCCAGACCTTCTCCGGCGTCGCGTGGGCGGCGCACGAGATCGGGCTGCTGGGCCTGCTGCTCGGACAGGCTCCGCCGCACACCCGCGCACGGATGTTCGCGCGCCACAGCCTGGTGAACGGTTCCAGCCAGCTCGCCGGCGCGGCGGTCGGCGCCGCCGTCTTCTCCCTGGCGAGCGACGGCTGGACGGCGATCTTCGCGGCCAGCCTGGTCCTGCGCGCGGCCGTCGCGCTCGCCGCCCCCTGGCTGCTGCCGCCCCCCACCGCCGCGCCGCGCGGCCGGCTCGCCCTGCGCATGGTCGGCTTCCGCCCGAGCGGCGGCGTGAGCCATCGCCCGATCGAGGAGGCGGAGGAGGGTGGGGGGACTGCGCGTGGAGCGTGAGGCCGCTGCGCTGGGCTTTGGTCGCTGCGCGGGCCGGTGACACCGCTGCGCGGGGCCGGGGGCACTTCGCGTGGAGCGATGGGCCGCTGCGCGGGGGTCCGCTGCGCGCGGGGCGGTGAACGGGGATTCGGCCGCGGGGCGTTCGTCGGCCACGGCGTGCCGGGAGCGGGAGGGGGAGGGGGTCGCTCGGCGCGCTACGCGGGCGACCGGCGTGTC
>JBICIB010000113.1:0-2533 GCA_043101415.1 Planctomycetota bacterium JB042
GACACGCCGGTCGCCCGCGTAGCGCGCCGAGCGACCCCCTCCCCCTCCCGCTCCCGGCACGCCGTGGCCGACGAACGCCCCGCGGCCGAATCCCCGTTCACCGCCCCGCGCGCAGCGGACCCCCGCGAAGCGGCCCTTCGCTCCACGCGCAGTGGCCCCAGCCTTGCGCAGCGGTGTCACAGCCTCGCGCAGCGATTCGCTATGCTCCCCCTCTCGCCCCGGGTGCCCCACCCCTCGGCGACGGAGAGTCCACCGATGGTGCCGCTCCGCATGCGCGTCGTCGCCGTCGCGACGATGCTCGCCGCGCTCGACGCCGAATTCGCGACCGGGGCGCCCGCTCCACGTCCGAACGTCGTCCTCATCCTCCTCGACGACCTCTCCCCCGGCGACCTCGGCTGCTACGGCGGCGACGACGTCCGGACTCCGACCCTCGACCGGCTCGCCGCGGAGGGCCGGCGGTTCGATCGCTTCTACGTCCACCCGGTCTGCTCCCCGACCCGCGTCGCGCTGCTCACCGGCACCCACCCGATCCGCAGCGGAGTCCGGCGCTCCTATGCGGGACGATCCGTGCGCGGACTCCCCTCTCACTTCCCGACCCTCGCGGAGGTGCTCCGGGGCGCCGGCTATCGGACCGTCCACGTCGGGAAGTGGCACCTCGGTCTCCGGAAGGACCGATACGCGCCGACCGCGCGCGGGTTCGACGCTTCGGTCACGGACGTCCGGGTGTCGACGGTCGCCCCCGCGCGATCGTCCGGGTACCACGACCCCGTCCTCTTCGTCGATGACGGTCCCGAGGGCGTGCCGCGGTCGGGCCACCGGACCGAACGGCTCGTCGAAGCGGCGATCCGTCGGCTCGAGGAGGCGCGCGACCGCCCCCTCTTCCTGAACCTCTGGCTGCACGCGCCGCACGCTCCGCTCGAGCCGCCTCCGTCGATCGCCGCCCGCTACCCGGACACCCACCGCGGCCGCTTCGCCGCGCTGCTCGACCACGCCGATCGTCAGATCGGCCGGCTGATCGAGCGCATCGACCGCGACGACGGCGGCCGGGGAACGCTCGTGCTCGTCCTCGGGGACAACGGAGGGACCCGCGGCAGCCACCGCGGCCGGTCGCGGCGCGGCTCGAAGGGGACGGTGTTCGAAGGCGGGATCCGAGCGCCGCTCCTCGCCCGGTGGCCGGGGCGGATCGCGGCGGGATCGACGTGCGACGGGGTCGTCCACGCCGTCGACCTCCTGCCGACGATCGCCTCCCTCGCCGGCGCCGACGTCTCCCGCCTCGCGCTCGACGGCGTCGACCTCTCCGCCGCCCTCGACGGGCGACCGTTCCCCCCGCGCCGCGCGCTCGCGTTCTGGGAGACGAAGTCGACCAACGCGCCGACCCGGTCCGACGAACGTCCGATCACCTTCGCGGTCCGAGACGGGGATTGGAAGCTGGTCGGGGACGGCCCCGACCGGTGGCTCTTCTCCCTCTCGACCGACCCCGACGAACGCGACGATCGCCTGTGCGACGAGCCGGCGCTCGCGGCCGAGCTGGAGCAGGCGTATCGCGCCTGGCGGCGGCGTGCGAGTCGCATCGCCCTGGTCCCGGACCGGCTCGAGGGAGCGGTCACGGAGGCGGGCGGCGAGTGGCGCTTCGACGGACCGGGAGAGGTCCGCTTCACCGCGAACGACCTCCTCGACGTCGCGGACGGCGACTTCACGCTCTCGCTCCGCGTGACGACCGACGCGCTCGGGACCGAGAAGCAGACGATCGTCGAGCGGGACGGGACGTTCCGCCTCCTCCTCGACGCCCGCGGCCGCCCGAAGATCACCCTGTTCGGCCCCGACGGAGGGCGTGCCACCCTGCGCGCGAAGACGCCTCTCCCGGTCGGACGACCGTGCGACCTCGTCCTGACGGTGTTCGGCCGGAAGAAGGGCGCGAGCTCGATCCGGCTCCACGTCGACGGCCGCGTCGTCGACCGCTGCGAGCGGCTCGAATCGCTCGCCCCGTCCGAGGCGCCCCTGGTGGTCGGAAGCTCGACCGCGCCGTTCAGGGGAAGGATCGAGCGGCTGGCCGCATGGTCGGTGGAGCTCGCCCCGGACCCGTAGCGGCGGTTGCGGCGCTGCGCTGGGCTTGGGTCGCTGCGCGAGGCCGGTGACACCGCTGCGTGGGGCGGGGGCCACTGCGCGTGGAGCGTGGGGCCGCTGCGCGGGGCGTACCGCTGCGCGCGGGGCGGTGAACGGGGACTCGGCCGCGGGGCGTTCGGGGGCCACGGCGTGCCGGGAGCGGGAGGGGGAGGGGGTCGCTCGGCGCGCTACGCGGGCGACCGGCGTGTCGGACACGGGAGGTCGCGAGGGGACGAACGATCGCGTTCGCCGACGGTCCGGCCGCCCGCTCCGCTCGCTCCGCATCGCGACCTGGCGTCGAATAGATCGCGGAATCGGTTTGGGTCGCTCGCCTCCACAGGCGCTCCCGACCCCCTCCCCCTCCCGCTCCCGGCGCGCCTCACCCGTGCGGAGACGGACGGCTCACCCCGATTCGGAGGGATGGAAGAGA
>JBICIB010000114.1:0-7015 GCA_043101415.1 Planctomycetota bacterium JB042
CGCGCGAGGACGTGAGCGGGTCGGAGACACCTCCCCGTCTCGTCCCCCGCCGTGGCGAACGCAAAGACGTTCCCGAACGCGTTCAGTCCACCCCGATCGTGACATACCCTCCGCCGGCGGTCTTCCCGGAGTGGTACACCTTGAAGGCGTAGTTCCCTTCGGACCGGTCCGTCTCGACCAGCTTCCAGCGGTCGTCGCTGGTCGGGTTCACCGTCGTGAGGATGCCGCCGCCGCTGCCGTGGGAGATCGAGGTCTGGAGCGTGCCGTCGTTCGCCTCGCACGCGCCGCCGAGGTAGAAGTCCGCATCGCCCGACTGTCCCTTCTGGCTCACGCCGACCGCGACGTCGATCGTCAGGAGCGTGGGGGTGAACGAGGACCCGCTCCCGCCGGGGTTGGTGATCCACTCGAGGTACTTCGTCGGCGGCGCGAGGCGGCAGGTGAGCGCGACGTCCGCCTTCTTGTCGAGAGCCTTCGCGAGCTTCTTCACCTCCTTCAGCGCCTTCGGGTAGGCGGCCAGGATCTCCTTCTCCATGTCCTCGCGGAGCGAATCGGACGTCGAGAAGTCGCCGTAGAAGAAGCCGGTCGGTCGGTCCGCGGTCGAGATCCCCGCCTCCTGCAGGATCAGGAGCGCCTCGCCGAAGCCGACGCGATAGGCGTCGCTCGCGTCCCGGATCGCGTCGTACATCTCCTTCTGGTAGTCGACCAGCGCGTCGAAGAGCAGGGAGGCGGCGAACGTCGTCACCGCGCCGGACTCGACGTCCTGTCGGATCTGGTCGATCTCGAGTTCCAACACCTTCCGGCGGATCGTCGCGTCCTTCCGGAACTGCTTGACGACCCCCTTCGCCTTCTTCTGGAGCATCTTCTGCGCCTGCTTGGCCGGCGGGGCCGCCCGCGCGTCGGAAGCCGCGAGAGGGAGGGCGGCGAGGGCGAGGCAGAGGATCGAGGTGCGGGAGAAGAGGAGCATGATTCGGTCTCCGGATTCGGCTCGAACGGCGCCGGGCCGCGCCGCCCGAGGACGAATCCGGCCGCTCGCCGGAGCGTTTCGGGGTTTTTCGCACGAATGCGTGCGGCCCGGGACGGTTCCTCCCGTCCCCGACGCGAACGCCCCGCCGCGTCTGGTCGCTACGATGCGCCTCCCGAGGCGCGCTCCCGCGCGCGCCCGCACCGAGATGGAGAATCGGTATGAAAGGTTGTCTCGCCGTCGTCGGCGTCCTCACGCTGCTGCTCGTCGTGCTGATCGCCGGCTGCACCGGGTTCGTGATGTACAAGGGGCACGAACTCGGCCAGGAGCACGAGCTGGCGCTCGCCCGGCTCCGGCAGACGAACTCCGCCGCGTTCGCCGCCCCCGAGGACGGACTCCTCGCCGAGGACCGCCTCGCGACCTGGTTCCGGGTCCGCGGCGAGGCGGTCGCTCCGCTCGACCGGATGTTCTCGAAGGCGCAGGACCTGAAGCGGATGGAGGACGGGGACGTCGGCTTCTTCGAGGGGGTCTCCGCCGCGTTCGGAGCGGTGAAGGGGATCGCGAAATCGGTGATGGAGGTGCCGGGCGCGCTCGCCACCGGCCTCGAGGGGGCGGGCATGTCGTTCGACGAGTACGCCTGGATCAACGGCGTGGTCCACGCCACGGTCCGCCGGGCGGCGCGCGCGGGCGAGGAGCCGGCGGTCGCGATGGCCGACGCCATCGACAAGTCGTTCGACTCGGTCGAGATGCGTTCCGAGGGGAAGGAGTTCGACCCCGAGCGGCTCGACCGGCTCGAGGACCGGATCTCCGAGTGGAAGCCGGAGAACCTGGCGTTGATCTCGGCGCGGGCCCAGGACCTGACCGCGTCGCCCGCCCTCCTGATGCTCGACGTCTTCGCGCTGAACATGGAGGACCAGCTCGCGGGCGGGACCTCCGAGCCGTCGGCGACCGACGAGGGGGGCTGATCCGCGCGGCGGGGCGGCGGGCGGTATGCTGCGGGGGCCCCGGAGTCCGGAGGTGCCGATGCGGCTCGCCGTGATCCCGATCGTCTTCCTCGCCGGGCCGGCCCTCGGTCCGACCGACGACCCGCCCCCCGCCGAGGCGGCGCGTCTCCTCCTCGAGAAGGCCGAGGCGGGCGCCGCCCGCGGGCAGTACTCCAAGGCGGTCAACACCTACGAGAGGATCGCGAAGGAGTGGCCGCAGACGCCGGCCGGTCAGGTCGCCGCCCGCCGGATCGGGACGTCCGGGTACGTCGGCCACGTCGACCTCGTCCGGAACGGCCCGTCGCGGAACCGCGTCGACGTCGCGATCATGGGGGACGGCTTCGAGCTCGGCCAGCAGGGGGACTTCGACACGCTGGCGAAGGTGGCGCCGCGGAACTTCGAGCGGCACGAGGTGCTCGAGGAGTACTACGCCTACCACAACTTCATCCGGGTGAACCTCCGCTCGAAGGACTCGGGGGTCGACCAGCACGGGCGCGACTACGACACGGCGCTCGGCGCGTTCAAGTCGGGCGCGGTGCAGGGGCAGGTCGCGGTCCGGCCCGACCTCGTCCACGCGATGCTCGCCGAGCTCCCCGAGCACGACTCGCTCGCGATCGTCTTCGTGAAGAACGGCGACCTCGGCACCGGCGGGAACGGCGTCGCGTCCGTCGGCGGCCGCGACCCGAAGACGATGGTCCACGAGTGGGGCCACGCGTTCGGCGGCTTGATGGACGAGTACACGGCGTTCACCGGGCACCGCGGTCTGGTCCGGAACGGCCCGAACGTGTCGCGCACCGAGGACCGGGAGCAGGTGCCGTGGCGGCACTGGCTCGAGGCGCGGGTGCGCGGCGTGAAGGTCTACGAGGGGGCGGACGGCCGGCCGCAGGGGGCGTGGAAGCCGACGACGAACTGCATCATGGACGTCGGCATGGACTTCTGCCCGGTCTGCCGCGAGGCGATGGTCCTCCGGATCCACGAGTTCGTCGACCCGATCGAGGGCTCGGCCCCGCCCCCCCACGCCGGTCCGGCCGACGCGATCCACGTCGACATGAAGCGGTCGGTGCGGGAACTCGAGCCGGTCGAGTTCCGGGTGGCGGTGATGCAGCCGAAGAGCCACGGCGTCACCGCGATGTGGTGGGTCCTCCCCGAGGAGGAGGCCCCGCGCCCGACCGACCCCGACGTCGACCGGACCCTGAAGGACCGGCGCGACCGCGGCCCCCTCCCGCCGATCGAGGCGCGCCCGCTCGCCCGGAGCCGGCGGCCGAAGGGAGGCGAGCACTCCTTCTCGGTCGACCCCCGCGACTTCGAGCCGGGGCGGTACCGGGTCGTTTGCCGGGTGGTCGACGAGACGCGGGTCCGCGGCTCGAAGGGGCCGTGGGTCCTCTCCGACCCGGCCGGACTGCTCGAGTCCGAACGGACCTGGTGGTTGTCGCTCGACCAGTGACTCCCCGCCGCCCCGGACGGGTGGTACCATGCGCCCCGCCACAGGCCTTCCCACCCGGAGAACCTTCATGCTCCGTCCTCTCCCGTTCGTCTCCCTCGCGTTCGCGCTCATCGCCGCCACGACGGCGACCGCCCAGGTCTGCTCGAGCGCGACCGATTCGTTCTGGAAGAACGACACCCTCCCGAACGTCCCCGGATCGCCGGTCGGCGTGTCGATCATCCAGGGACTGTGCGAGAACGAGGCGGCCGGAGCGGTCTTCTCGCTCGGCACCGGTCAGGGGCCGCAGAAGCTCACCAAGGCCGCGGTCGGGTTCGGGCACGCGTCCGGCTCGGGCGGCTTCAACGCGGTGGTGAACCTCGAGATCTACGACGGCGTGGCGTGGAACGGCTCGGTCCCCGTCCTCGGTCCGAAGGTGTTCGACTTCGCGGTCGACCTGGCGGCGAACATCCAGGTCTCGTCGCACGCGATCAACGAGGTCGACCTGACCCCGTACGACATCGTGGTCGGGAACGACCCGTCGAAGTCGTTCGTGATCGCGTGGCGGATGCTGATCAACCCGAACGGCGCCTGCGCGACCGGCTTCCCGGCGAACTTCTTCACCGACAACGGCTCGGTCGGGTTCCCGTGCGACACCGTCCCGCAGAAGAGCCTGATCGACATCACCGGCCAGGGGTGGCGCGACGCCGCCTTCGCCACGGTCTCCGGCGTCCCGCTCTGCCCGTTCTTCTTCGACGGCAACTGGGTGATCCGCGCCTGCACGACCGACGCCGGCCCGCCGCCGACCTGCCAGTTCAACGTCGGCCTCCAGGGGCCGGGGACGGTCGACCTCACGATCTGCGGCGGCGACCTCGCGCCGGGGAACCCGGCCGACCTTCGGATCGAGAACGCCGAGGCGAACGCGCAGCTCTTCTTCTTCGGGTCGCTCACGCTGAACCCGTTCTTCCTGTTCGACACGTTCGGCGTCATGGGGCCGAACCCGCCGCAGTTCCTCGCCATCCTCCCGGCGGACGGGAACGGCGAGCTGTTCATCCAGAACGCGGTCCCGGGCGGGAACGGGTTCCCGCTCAGCTACTACGTCCAGGTGGTGGCGACCGACTCGGCGCAGATCCAGGGGTACGGGCACTCGAACACGCTCCGGATCGACTTCCAGTAGGTCGACGCGGCCCGGGACCGCCCGGCCCACGCCCCCACCCGACGGCGGGCCTCCTCGACGCGAGGGGGCCCGTCGTCGGCGTCTCGACCGGGAAATCCTTCCCGATTTCCGGCCCCGGAAAAGGGAACCAATTCGATCCGAATTTCTCCTTGGCAAGGCGGCGGATCCGAGCGATAAGTGGACCGTTCGAGTCCTAGTTCTCCGATCCAGATCTTCGTCGCCTCGGGAGGTCGCGCGCCGATGATTCGCATGACGCGACAGTCCGACTACGCCATCGTCCTCCTCTCGGTGTTCGCCCACGACGAGCCCGGCGCCTCCCACGCGGCCCGGGACCTCGCCGAGCGGACCCACCTGCCGGTGCCGATGGTGGCGAAGATCCTGAAGACCCTCGCTCGGGAAGGGGTCCTCCTCTCCCAGCGGGGCGTCCACGGCGGATATCGCCTCGCGCGCCCGCCGGCGGAGATCTCGGTCTCGGACGTCATCACCGCGCTCGAAGGTCCGATCGGGATCACCGAGTGCACCACCGACGAGCCGACCGGCTGCGACATCGCGGCGCTCTGCGCCGTGAAGAGCAACTGGGCGACCATCAACCAGGTCGTCCGGGACGCGCTGGACGGCATCACGCTCGAGCAGATGGCCGGGCCCCTCCACTCCGACCACGTCTCCGGGAACGCCTCATGAGCTCCACCGCCAAGAGTCTCGAGAACCTCACCAATCGCGAGTACAAGTACGGCTGGACGGCCGACCTCGAGGCGGACTCCGCGCCGCCCGGTCTGACCGAGGAGACGGTCCGGTTCATCTCCGCCAAGAAGGAGGAGCCGGAGTGGCTTCTCGAATGGCGCCTCAAGGCCTTCCGGCTGTGGCAGAAGATGCGGGACGACGAGCCCACGTGGGCGAACGTCCGCCATGCGCCGATCGACTTCCAGGATGCCTACTACTACTCGGCGCCCAAGCAGCAGGATAAGCCCAAGAGCCTCGACGAGGTCGATCCCGAGCTTCTCGAGACCTACGAAAAGCTCGGCATCCCCCTCAAGGAGCAGGAGATGCTTGCCGGCGTCGCGGTCGATGCGGTCTTCGACAGCGTCTCGGTGGCGACCACGTTCAAGCGCAAGCTCGAGGAGGTCGGTGTCATCTTCTGCTCGATCTCCGAGGCCGTGCGCAACCATCCCGACCTGGTACGAAAGTACCTCGGCAGTGTGGTGCCGTATTCCGACAATTTCTATGCGACGCTGAATTCGGCCGTCTACAGCGACGGGTCCTTCGTCTACATCCCGGAAGGTGTCCGGTGCCCGATGGAGCTGTCCACATACTTCCGCATCAACGCGGCGGAAACGGGGCAGTTCGAGCGGACGCTCATCGTCGCCGACAAGGGAAGCTACGTGAGCTACCTCGAGGGGTGCACGGCCCCGATGCGCAGCGAACACCAGCTTCATGCCGCCGTGGTTGAACTCGTGGCGCTCGAGGATGCGGAGATCCGCTACGCCACGGTCCAGAACTGGTACCCGGGCGACGCCGAAGGGCGGGGCGGTATCTACAACTTCGTGACCAAGCGCGGGGCCTGCCGAGGGCATCGTTCGCGGATTTCCTGGACGCAGGTCGAGACCGGTTCGGCAATCACCTGGAAGTACCCGAGCGTGATTCTCCAGGGCGACGACACGGTCGGCGAGTTCTATTCGGTCGCCCTGACCAACAACCGCCAGCAGGCCGACACCGGCACGAAGATGATCCATATCGGCCGGAATTCCCGCAGCACGATCATTTCGAAGGGAATCTCAGCCGGGCATGGCCAGCAGACCTATCGGGGACTCGTCCGCGTCAACGGCAAGGCCGACAACGCGCGAAACTACACCCAATGCGACTCGCTTCTGATCGGCGACCGCTGCGGCGGGCACACCGTTCCCTACATCGAGGTCCGCAACCACTCCGCCCGCGTCGAGCACGAGGCGACGACTTCGAAGATCAGCGAGGACCAGCTCTTCTACTGTCGTCAGCGCGGCCTTTCGGACGAGGACGCGGTCTCGCTCATCGTCAACGGATTCTGCAAGGAAGTGATGCAGAAGCTGCCCATGGAGTTCGCCGTCGAGGCGCAGAAACTGCTTGGTATCAGCCTCGAGGGCGCCGTCGGCTGAACGCGGCTGCCCGATACAGACAATCGAAGGAATGGAAGACGACTCATGCTTGAGATTCGTGACCTGCACGTCGCCGTCGACGGCAAGGAAATCGTCAGGGGCGTAAACCTGAGCATCGGCCCCGGCGAGGTGCATGCGATCTTGGGCCCCAACGGCTCGGGAAAGAGCACGCTGTCCTATGCGCTGGCCGGGCGGGACGGCTATGAGGTGGCGTCCGGAGACGCTCTCTTCGAGGGCCGGAACATCCTGGAGCTGGCACCGGAGGAGCGTGCCAGACTCGGCATGTTCCTCGGCTTCCAGTACCCCGTCGAGATTCCCGGGGTCGCCATGTCCACCTTCCTGCGG